>NZ_JBMNDS010000031.1:0-19025 GCF_052543295.1 Streptomyces sp. SAS_270 | reverse complement strand
CACCCAGATGGGTGCGGGCCCGCAGTTCAGCGACAGGCGCCTAGCGGTGAGCTATCAGCTCTGGCCGCCGGCGAGCTTCTCGCGGAGGGCAGCCAGGGCCTCGTCCGACGCCAGGGCGCCGGAGTTGTCGTCCGACTCCGAGGAGTACGAACCGCCACCGGACGCGGCCGGGGCCGCGCTGGAGGTGCTGGCACCCTCGGCCTCGGCCTGAGCGTCGGCCTCGCGGGACTTGATGACCTGAGCCTGGTGCTGCTCGAAGCGCTGCTGCGCCTCGGCGTACTGGCCCTCCCAAGCCTCGCGCTGGGTCTCGAAGCCCTCGAGCCAGTCGTTCGTCTCGGGGTCGAAGCCCTCGGGGTAGATGTAGTTGCCCTGGTCGTCGTACGACGCGGCCATGCCGTACAGCGTCGGGTCGAACTCGACCGAGGCCGGGTCGGCACCGAAGGACTCGTTGGCCTGCTTCAGCGAGAGGCTGATGCGGCGGCGCTCGAGGTCGATGTCGATGACCTTGACGAAGATCTCGTCGTTGACCTGGACGACCTGCTCCGGGATCTCCACGTGGCGCTCGGCCAGCTCGGAGATGTGGACCAGACCCTCAATGCCCTCGTCCACGCGGACGAACGCACCGAACGGGACGAGCTTCGTGACCTTACCCGGGACGACCTGACCGATCTGGTGCGTCCGGGCGAACTGCTGCCACGGGTCTTCCTGCGTCGCCTTCAGCGACAGGGAGACACGCTCGCGGTCCATGTCGACGTCGAGGACCTCGACGGTGACTTCCTGGCCGACCTCGACAACCTCGGAGGGGTGGTCGATGTGCTTCCAGGACAGCTCGGAGACGTGAACCAGACCGTCGACGCCACCCAGGTCCACGAAGGCACCGAAGTTGACGATCGAGGAGACGACGCCGGAGCGGACCTGACCCTTCTGGAGGGTCGTGAGGAACGTCTGGCGGACCTCGGACTGGGTCTGCTCCAGCCAGGCACGGCGGGACAGGACCACGTTGTTGCGGTTCTTGTCCAGCTCGATGATCTTCGCCTCGAGCTCCTTGCCCACGTAGGGCTGGAGGTCGCGGACGCGGCGCATCTCGACGAGGGAGGCCGGCAGGAAGCCACGGAGGCCGATGTCGAGGATGAGACCACCCTTGACGACCTCGATGACGGTGCCGGTGACGATGCCGTCCTCTTCCTTGATCTTCTCGATGGTGCCCCAGGCGCGCTCGTACTGGGCACGCTTCTTCGAGAGGATCAGGCGGCCTTCCTTGTCCTCCTTCTGGAGAACAAGGGCTTCGATCTCGTCACCGACGGCGACGACCTCATTGGGGTCGACGTCGTGCTTGATCGAGAGCTCGCGGCTCGGGATGACACCTTCGGTCTTGTAACCGATGTCGAGGAGAACCTCGTCCCGGTCAACCTTGACGATGACGCCGTCGACGATGTCACCATCGTTGAAGTACTTGATCGTCTCGTCGATAGCGGCGAGGAAAGCTTCCTCGTTACCGATGTCGTTGACCGCAACCTGCGGGGTGGTGGCGGTGGTCTCGGTGCTGCTCGTCATGTGGGAAAGGGCTCCGGTACGGACGGTGAGTCGTAGGTACTGCTTACGCCGGGAGCCCGTTTCGCTCTGCAGAAGGCCGGACAGCCAAGGAAGCGCCCAACCCGGTTACCCGGGGGCGCCTCGACAACCGAGGGGACATACATACAGATGCGAGCGCAACCTGCTACGTCTGAGGTAGGCAGGCTCGCAGCGCAACTTGTAGCATACGGGGGCAGCCGGGCAGGGTCAATGCGCGAAGGCGCACACCCGGGGCGGAACACCGCATACCCGGCACAAGAACTGTCCCCCGAGGCCAAGCGCGCCTGGGGAACCCCTTCCGTGACACCTTCCGGAGCGGGTTGGACGGAAGAGACCGCAGACTAATACCCGGGAGCCGATCATCCAAGAGCCCGAAGCGTTCGAGCCCGAAGCCACCCGCCGCTCGGCCGACGTCACGGAAAGTTCCCGGGCCAACCGGGGCTGGTGGGACCGGAACGCGGACGAGTACCAGACCGAGCACGGCACGTTCCTCGGTGACGACCGGTTCGTGTGGTGCCCGGAGGGGCTCGACGAGGTGGAGGCCGAGCTGCTCGGTCCGCCGGAGGACCTCAAGGACAAGGACATTCTGGAGATCGGCGCCGGTGCGGCCCAGTGCTCGCGCTGGCTGGCGGGCCAGGGGGCGCGTCCGGTGGCCCTGGACCTCTCCCACCGCCAGCTGCAGCACGCGCTGCGGATCGGCGGATCCGTCCCCCTGGTGGAGGCCGACGCGGGCGCCCTGCCCTTCGCGGACGGCTCCTTCGACCTCGCGTGCTCGGCGTACGGCGCGCTGCCGTTCGTCGCCGATCCGGTACTCGTCCTGCGTGAGGTGCACCGGGTCCTGCGTCCGGGCGGACGCTTCGTCTTCTCGGTGACGCATCCGATCCGCTGGGCCTTCCCGGACGAGCCGGGCCCCGAGGGTCTGTCGGTGGCCGCCTCGTACTTCGACCGCACCCCTTATGTGGAGCAGGACGACGAGGGGCGCGCGGTGTACGTGGAGCACCACAGGACGGTCGGCGACCGCGTGCGCGACGTGGTGGCCGGCGGCTTCCGCCTGGTCGACCTCGTCGAGCCGCAGTGGCCCGCCTGGAACACCCAGGAGTGGGGCGGCTGGTCCCCGCTGCGCGGCAACCTGATCCCGGGCACGGCGATCTTCGTCTGCGATCGGGACTGAGGGTCACCGGCCGTCCGGCCGCGTACGACACTGGGCGGGTGATCCGTTACGACGCCCTGGACCAGCTGCCCGTACGCGGCGCCCTGCCCGGCCTGCACGACGCCCTGGAGGCGCACGGCGGCGCCGTGCTCGTCGCGCCGCCCGGCACCGGCAAGACGACGCTGGTGCCGCTGGTGCTCGCCGGTCTGGTCGGCGAGGGGGCCGCGCGCCGGGTCGTGGTCGCCGAGCCCCGGCGGATCGCCGCGCGGGCGGCGGCGCGGCGGATGGCGTGGCTGCTCGGGGAGAAGGTCGGCGACAGCGTCGGGTACACGGTGCGCGGGGAGCGGGTGGTGGGCCCCCACGCGCGCGTGGAGGTCGTCACGACCGGCGTGCTGCTGCAGCGGCTCCAGCGCGACCAGGAGCTGGCGGGCGTGGACGTGGCGGTGCTCGACGAGTGCCATGAGCGGCACCTGGACGCGGACACCGTCGCCGCGTTCCTCGTCGACGTACGCGCCGCGCTCCGTCCCGAGCTGAAATTGGTGGCCGCCTCCGCGACCACGGACGCCGGCGGCTGGGCGCGGGTGCTGGGCGATGTGCCGGTCGTCGAGGCGCAAGGCGTCTCGCACCCCGTCGAGGTGGTGTGGACGCCGCCCGCCCGGCCCGTACGGCCGCCGCACGGCATGCGGGTGGACCCGGCTCTGCTGACGCACGTGGCGTCGGCGGTGAGGCGGGCCCTGGCGGAGCGCGAAGGGGACGTCCTCTGCTTCCTCCCCGGGGTCGGGGAGATCGCCCGGGTCGCCGGGCAGCTCGGCGGTCTCGCCGAGGTCGAGGTGCTCCAGGTGCACGGACGGGCCCCGGCGGCCGTGCAGGACGCGGTGCTGGCGGGGGGCACACGGCGCCGGGTGGTGCTCGCGACCGCAGTCGCCGAGTCGTCGCTGACGGTGCCGGGTGTCCGGGTGGTCGTGGACTCGGGGCTCGCGCGGGAGCCGCGGGTGAACCACGCGCGCGGGCTGAGCGCACTGACGACGGTACGGGCCTCGCAGGCCGCGGGGCGCCAGCGCGCGGGGCGGGCCGGGCGGGAGGCGCCGGGTGCGGTCTACCGGTGCTGGGCGGAGGCGGAGGACGCCCGTCTGCCGCGTTTCCCCTCCCCCGAGATCAAGGTGGCCGACCTGACGGCGTTCGCTCTCCAGGCGGCCTGCTGGGGCGATCCCGAGGCCTCCGGGCTGGCGCTGCTGGATCCGCCGCCGGGCGGGGCGATGGCCGCCGCGCGGTCCGTCCTCACGGCGGTCGGTGCGGTCGACCCGGCGGGCCGGGCCACCGAGCGCGGCGTCCGGATGGCCCGCCTCGGCCTGCATCCCCGGCTCGCCCGCGCCCTGCTGGACGCGGCCCCCGAAGTGGGTGCGGAGCGGGCCGCCGAGGTCGTCGCCCTGCTGAGCGAGGAGCCGCCCCGGGACTACGGCGACGATCTGGCCGCCGCCTGGCGAGCCGCCCGGCGCGGCGGCGACGCGTACGCGACCCGCTGGCGCACGGAGGCCCGGCGCCTGCGAGCCGCGTCCTCGCCCGCCAGGGCCGCCGCGGGCGGGCCGGCGGCCGTGGGGGACGATCACGTCGTTGCTCTCGTGGCCGCCCTCGCCTTCCCGGAGCGGGTCGCGCGGGCGCAAGGGGGTTCGTACCTGATGGTGTCCGGGACCCGGGCCGAGGTCGCCGACGGGTCGGGGCTGCGGGGAGCGCCTTGGCTCGCCGTCGCCGTCGCGGATCGGCCCGTGGGAGCGGGGCACGCGCGCGTGCGGCTCGGGGCGGCGGTGGACGAGGAGACCGCGCGGCGGGCCGCCGGGGCACTGCACGGGGAGGGCGACGAGGTCCACTGGGCCGACGGGGACGTGGTGGCCCGGCGGGTCGAGCGCCTGGGTGCGGTGGAGCTGACGGTACGGCCGATCAGGAACGCCGACCCCGGACTCGTACGGCAGGCGCTTGTTGAAGGGCTGCGGGAGGAGGGGCTGTCGCTGCTGCGGTGGACGCGGGACAGCGAGGCCCTGCGGCGGCGGCTCGCCTTTCTGCGGCTGCACCTCGGCGCGCCGTGGCCCGAGGTGTCCGACGACGCCCTCCACGCGCGCGTGGACGAGTGGTTGGAGCCGGAGTTGGGCCGGGCACGCCGACGCGCCGATCTGGGCCGCATCGATGCCGGGCAGGCGCTGACCCGGCTGCTGCCGTGGGCCTCCGGGGAGGCGGCACGGCTCGACGAGCTCGCCCCGGAGCGGGTCGAGGTGCCGAGCGGGTCCGCGATCCGGATCGACTACGCCGACCCCGAGCGGCCCGTGCTGGCGGTGAAACTCCAGGAGATGTTCGGCCTGGCGCGGACACCGCGGGTGGCGGGCGTGCCCCTGCTCGTGCATCTCCTGTCCCCCGCCGGGCGGCCCGCCGCCGTCACCGCCGACCTGGAGTCCTTCTGGAAGGACGGCTACAAGGCTGTACGGGCCGAACTGCGCGGCCGCTACCCCAAGCACCCGTGGCCCGAGGACCCGGCGACCGCGGCGCCGACGCGGCACACCAACGCGCGGCTGGGGCGCTGACCTGGTTCAGGCGCTGACCGGTTCGGGTTCCGCGGCCTCGGTGGGTGTCGGGTCGCCCGGGCGGCGGCTGCGCGCCTCCAGGTAGAGGGAGAGCGCCAGGAGCCCGATGCCGAGGCCCAGGAAGCCCCAGGGCAGGTACGACGTCAGCAGCAGGATCGTGGTGCGGTTGGACTTGACCAGGGCGACGGTGTGCTCGATGTAGTCCTCGCGCATCTTCACGTGCCCGGCGAACGCGGTGACCTTGTCGCGGTCGCCCAGGAGGGTGCCGCCGCGCAGTTCCTCCTTGTGGATCTCCTCGCCGTAGACGGGCGCCCCGGTGACGGGTTCGACCCAGAACTTGCGGACGGTGGTGTACCACATGGCGGTGCCGGTCTTGGCGAGCGATTCCCGGGTGATGCCCTTGACGGGCATGGTCCGGGGGAAGTGGACCTTGGTCCATGGGATGGTCTGCTCGAAGTAGTAGACCTTGAGGCCGCGGAAGTCCTGGGTGCCCTTGTAGTGGATGGGGGCGGTGGTGCGGGTCTGCGCGTCGAAGTACTCGTAGTCCCGTTTCTCGGTGAGGAAGGGCCACTTGAACTCGATGCCGTTCCGGCGCACCGCGTCGCCGTCGACCATCTCGCCGGTGGCGTGCACGGGTTCCTGGCTGTGGGCGTCGAAGATGTAGCGCTCGGGGATCTTGGAGATCATCTTGCCGTCGGGGCCCTGGACGTAGGAGAGGGAGTCCCAGACCACCACGTCCCGTCCGGCGGTCTTCTCGATCTTCTCCGAGGCCTCGACGTTGCCCTTGAGGGTCTGCACGACGGTCACCTTGGGGACGGTCCTGGCCTTCATCGTGCCGTAGTCGATGAGGGTGGCGTTCTTCGCCTCCAGGACCATGTCCTGGTACTGGCCCGCCGGGATCTTCGCCAGTCGCGGGAAGGCGTACCAGCGCAGCAGCGGGGACAGCGCCGCGAAGAACACGGCGAGGGCGAGCAGGATGAGGCTGGCCTTGCGGCGCATCTCGGCGTCCTCCCTGTGCGTGCGTTACGGGTGCTCGGGGACCGTGGTGAGCAGCGGCTTCGGTGAGGTCGTGCCGGTCGGCGAACCCAGGGCCGTGACGGTGAGGACCAGGGCGAAGGCCAGCGCGAGACCGGTCGCGGCGGCGATGAGTGCGCGCATGCGGGGCCTCCCGGAACGGATGCATCTGATACAGCGTCAGGTCCGGCACGGTAGCAACGGCGGCGCGAGATGAGAACACGTTGCACACACAACGAAGGCGCCCCTCCGCGGAAAACGGAGGGGCGCCGCTGAACGAGGTCCTACGAGGCGGCGGCCGCCACCTTCAGCTCGACGGTCAGCGTGGCGCCGCCGGTGGTGTTGATGCGGAGCAGGAAGGTGCCGGTCGCGTCGTCGGCGTACAGCTTCGGCAGTTCGAGCAGGCCGTCGGCGTCCGTCTTGAGGTCCTTCAGGGTGCGGATCGGCTTGCCGTCCGCGTCCTTGAAGTAGGGGCCCTTGTCGTTCTCGGTGGCGTCGTCGGCCGACTTGATGAGTGTCGCGGTGGCCGCGACCCCGTCGGCGACGGCGTCCTTGTACGTCGCCTTCACCTTGACCCGTTCGGCGAACTCGCCGCCCGGCACGCAGGTCAGCGCGGTGTCGCTGGTGCGGGCGAGGGTGTCGGCCTGGCGCGGGGTGACGGTCGCGGTGTAGTCGAGGCCGGGCAGGACGCGGCCCACGACGGTGGCGCGGACGGTGAAGTCGCCGGTCGTCTCGCCCGCCACGATCGCGGGCGCGGTGGCCCTGCCCGCGAAGTTGGTGACGAGGGTGGCGTACTTCTCGCCGCCGCTGAAGGTGGCGTCCGTGTCGCCGACGATCGCGAAGCGGATGCGGACCCTCGCGACGGCCTTGTCGGCCTTGGTCTCGGGCTGGACGGTGACCTTCTCGGCGAAGGTGTCGCCGGCGGTCGCGGTGAGCTTGCCCGTGCTCGCGTTCGCCAGGTGGTCCACCGTTTCGGTGGGCGTGGGAGGTGTGGGACTGGGGCTCGGCGTGCCGGGCGTGGGCTTCGTCGGCGGCGGGGTCGGAGTCGGGCTGCCCGAGCCGTCGCCGCCCGGGGTGGGCGGAGTCGGCTTCGGCTTGGTCGGCTTCGTGGTGTCCGGCTTGGGCGTGGCCGGGGTGGAGGGGGACGGGCTGGGGGTCGGCCCGTTGGAGTCGTCGCTGTGGTGCGAGGGCAGCGAACCCGTGCCGTCGGGAACCTCGTGCGTGCCCTTGCGGTAGTACTCCAGCCACGACAGGACGGTGTTGAGGTACGCCGTCGAGTTGTTGTAGCTGAGGATCGAGGCGTTCATCTGCGACTGGACCGACATGTCGTGGCCGAAGCGGCACAGGTAGTGGCCGGCGGAGAGGGCCGCGTCGTAGACGTTGTTGGGGTCCTTCTTGCCGTCGCCGTTGCCGTCGCGGCCGGCCCACTCCCAGGTGGAGGGGATGAACTGCATCGGTCCGACCGCGCGGTCGTAGCCGCTGTCGCCGTCGTAGGCGCCGTTGTCGGTGTCGGGTATGAGCGCGAAGCCGTTGCCGTCGAGTTTGGGGCCGAGGATCGGCGAGTACGTCGTCCCGCTCGCGTCGACGCGGCCGCCGCGGGCCTGGCCCGACTCGACCTTGCCGATGGCGGCGAGGAGCTGCCAGGGCAGGTTGCAGCCCGGCTTGGACTCGCGCAGGGACGCCTCGGCCTTCTTGTAGGCGTCGAGGACGGTCGCGGGGATGCCGGCCTCGGCCTCGCCCGTGCCGATCGGAGAGGTCCCGCCGGGGCTGGGCGCCGGGTTGGGGCTCTGCAGGGGCGGAAGGTCCGTGTAGTAACGGGAGTTGCCCGTCGCGGTGCCGTCTTCCTGCACGTCGGGGGTCGGCTGGGCGCCGGTGGTCTGTCTGCCCTGGTTGTCGGTCGTCACTCCCGGAGCCTGGGACGCGGACAGTGCCGCGACCGCTGCCGCGGCCACTGCGGTGGTGGCCGCCGCCTTGAGCAGCCTCCTGTCGAAATGCGCCGCCATTGAGTGAACCCCTCCCGTGGACGACCGCCCGCGCTCCGCGCGTTCCTCTGCTGTTCGACCGCGCTCCCCAGCACGGTGACCCAGGTGACCCTACGACAACTTCCGTTGCCCGGGCACCCGTCCGCGCCCGGTTTTCACCGGTTGGCCATGTTCGGTTGTACGGGGCGACGGCAGCCGGTGGCCCGGACAACGCCGGGGCGGCGGTTCTCCCGCACGCTCCCCTGCCCTTCCGGTGCCTCTTCCCGCAGCTTTTCCCGTCTCCCGCATACTGGGCGTCTGTGATCGCCGGGACCACACACTCGGCCAACATCCTTCGCGGGGAGCCGACTTGCCCTTCACTCTCAGCCATGCGGCGGCCGTGCTGCCCGCCGTACGCGGCGACGGAAGCGGCCGGGGCCGGCTGGTGCCCGCGGTCCTCGTCGCCGGTTCGTTCTCTCCCGACATGACCTACTACGTCGCGAGTGTGCTCCCGGGAGCGATGGAGTTCGGCGACTTCACGCACTCCTTCGCCGGCGTCTTCACCCTCGACGTGCTCGTCGCCTGGGCGCTCGTGGGCCTGTGGCTGGTGCTGCGCGAGCCGCTGGTGGCGCTGCTGCCGCGGGCCCGGCAGGGGCGGCCCGCGGGGCTGTTGCGCTGCGGGACGGCACGCGAGCGGGTGCGCCCGGAACTGGCGGCATGGTGGTACGTCTCGGCGGCGGTCGGCGCACTGACCCATGTCGTGTGGGACGCGTTCACTCATCTCGACCGGTGGGGGATGCGACTGTTTCCCGTACTGGGGCGTCAGGTGGCGGGCTCGCCCCTGTACTGGTACCTGCAGTACGGCGGTTCGGCGGTGGCGGCGGTCGTCATCACCGTCTTCGTGGTGATCGCGCTGCGGCGGACCCCGGTACCGACGGACCGGCCGACCGGGGTGCCCGAACTGTCCGCGTCCGACCGGTGGTTGGCCGGAGCCGTGATCGGGGGCTGCGCGACGGTGGCCGCGGTGCAGCGGGCTTCACGCTGGTGGGCCTTCCACAGAGCCGACGCGAAGCCGTGGGAGCTGATCCCGACACTGTGCTTCGGCGCCGGGGCGGGCCTGGTCCTGGGACTTCTCCTGTACGCCCTCGGAGTCAGGGCATGGCGCCCGGCTCCCACCCCGCCCCGCCGGGCGCGGGACCGTACGGAGCCGAGCCGTCCGGCAGCTCACTGATCTCACGCTCCGGGGTCAGACCACGCGCGGCACCGCGGCCGGGGTCGGGACCGGTGTCGCCGTTGAGGCCGCGGTGGACCGCTTGTGCGATGCGCTCGATGGTGCGGACGCCGTACGCCATCGTCGGGTTGTCGTGCGAGAGGACGACGATGCGGTACGTGCGGTGGGGGCCGGTGAACGCGCCGACGCTGTGCACCCGCCAGCCGTGCGTGGACCGCGGCAGCCAGCCGTTCTTGAGGTGGGCCTTCAGGCCGCGCGGCATCCCGGCCGGCACGCCCCAGCGCTGGTCGCTGCGGACCTGGCCGAGCAGCTTCAGTCCGTAGGCGCGGCTCTTGAGGAACGAGCCGGTGCGGGTGAGCACGTCGAGCAGGCGCAGCTGGTCGGCGGCCGTGGTGCGGGTCAGACCCCAGTAGTCGCCGGGGCCCAGCACGGTGCCGCTGGTTCCGGCGAGGGCCAGTAGGCGGCCCAGGTCCATGCGGCCGACGCCGGCCCACAGCCGTCGGGCGGCCGTGTTGTCGGACCTGGTGATCATGGGACGAAGGTTGGCCAGCTCCCAGCTCGTGAGCCGGCGCCCCAGCTGTTCCGCCCTGCGCAGGACCGCCTCCATGATCATGACCTTGACGATGCTCGCCGAGTCGTACTGGCGCGTGCCCGCGAGGGCACACGTCAGCCCGGTGTCGTCGTCGTGCACCGCCAGGGACACGGTGCCCTGGCGGGACGACAGCGCCGCCCGGATGTCACGGGACATCCGGGCGGCGAGAGCCGGGTCACGGCTGGAACTGCAGGCGACCGGCACCTGAGCGGAGCTCGCCTCCGCGGCGACGGCGCCGGTCGGCGCGAGCAGCGCCGACACGACCGCCGTGGCGACGACGACCGTACGCCGGTGAAGCATGCGTATGTGTATGCCCATGCCCGCATCCTCACGGCGCGGTTGGCAGGCGGCGCTTTCGCGGGGGCCACGCGGGTGACGGCCCGTGCCGGGGCGGGGGGAGCCGTAGGCGCCACCCACCTCCGGCCCGCCCCGCGGGGCGGCTAGTGCGCCGCCGACTCCCAGTCCGGCCCCGCGCCGACGGAGACGTCGAGGGGGGCGCGGAGGTGGACGGCGTCGGCCATTTCTCGGCGGACCAGGGCCTCGATCCCCTCACGTTCGCCCGGGGCGATCTCCAGGACGATTTCGTCGTGGACCTGGAGAAGCATGCGGGACTTCAGGTTCGCCTTCTCCAGGGCGCGGCCCACGTTCAGCATGGCGATCTTGACGATGTCGGCGGCCGTGCCCTGGATGGGGGCGTTGAGGGCCATGCGTTCGGCCATCTCACGGCGCTGACGGTTGTCGCTGTTGAGGTCGGGAAGGTAGCGGCGGCGGCCGAAGAGGGTCTCCGTGTAGCCCGTGGCGCGGGCTTCGTCGACGACGCGGCGCAGATAGTCGCGAACGCCCCCGAAGCGCTCGAAGTAGGTGTCCATCAGGCCGCGGGCCTCACCCGCGTCGATGTTCAACTGCTGGGAGAGACCGAACGCCGACAGCCCGTACGCGAGGCCGTACGACATCGCCTTGATCTTGCGGCGCATCTCCGCGTCGACAGCGGACCGCTCCACGGAGAACACCTGGGAGGCGACCGTGGTGTGCAGGTCCTCGCCGGACGAGAACGCCTCCAGGAGGCCCTCGTCCTCGGAGAGGTGGGCCATCACGCGCAGTTCGATCTGGCTGTAGTCCGCGGTCATGAGGGACTCGAAGCCCTCGCCGACGACGAACCCGCGGCGGATCGCACGCCCCTCGTCCGTACGGACGGGGATGTTCTGCAGGTTCGGGTCGGTGGAGGAGAGGCGGCCGGTCGCGGCGACGGTCTGGTTGAACGTGGTGTGGATGCGGCCGTCCGCGGCGATCGTCTTGATCAGGCCTTCGACGGTCACGCGCAGCTTCGCCTGCTCGCGGTGGCGGAGCATGATGACGGGCAGCTCGTGGTCGGTCTGGGTGGCCAGCCAGGCCAGCGCGTCCGCGTCCGTCGTGTAGCCCGTCTTCGTCTTCTTCGTCTTGGGCAGATCGAGCTCGCCGAAGAAGACCTCCTGGAGCTGCTTGGGCGAGCCGAGGTTGAACTCGTGCCCCACGGAGGCGTGGGCCTCCTTCACGGCCTGCTGCACGGCGGCCGCGAACATCTGCTCCATGGCTTCCAGATGCGCCCGGTCCGCGGCGATGCCGTGCCGCTCCATACGGGCCAGAAGCGCGGACGTCGGCAGCTCCATGTCACGCAGCAGGTCCGCCGCGCCGACCTCCTGGAGCTTGTGGCCGAACGCCTCGCCGAGGTCGAGGATCGCGCGGGCCTGCACCATCAGCGCGTCGGCCTCGGCCTGCTCGTCCGTACCGAAGGCCAGCTGCCCGTCGGCCGCGGCGGCGGGCTCCAGCTCACGCCCCAGGTACTCCAGGGACAGCGCGTCCAGCGCGAAGGAGCGGCGCCCCGGCTTGACCAGGTAGGCGGCGAGCGCGGTGTCCATGGTGACGCCCTCGATGGTCCAGCCGTGCTCGGCGAAGACCCGCATGGCGCCCTTGGCGTTGTGCAGCACCTTGGCGGCCGCCGGGTCGGCGAGCCACGCGGCGAACGCGTTCTCGTCGGCCTCGTCCAGCTGCGTCGGGTCGAACCACGCGGCCGCTCCGCCACCCGCGGCGAGCGCGACCTCGGCCACCGAGCCCGAACCGAGCGCCCAGGTGTCCACCGTGGCCAGGCCCAGCACCTGGGTGCCGTGCTCGGCGAGCCACGGCTTCAGCTCACCCGCGCCCAGCACCGTCCCGTCCAGCGCGACGCCCGGCGCGACCGGCTCCGCGGCGCCCGCCTCCTCGCCGCCCGGGTCGACGGCCAGCAGCCGCTCCCGCAGCGAGGGATTGCGGATCTCCAGGGTGTCCAGGACCATCGCGACGGCCGTGCGGTCGTACGCGGCGCGCTCCAGGTCCGTGACCCCCCTGGGCAGTTCGACGTCGCGCACCATCTCCGTGAGACGACGGTTGAGCTGCACCGCCGGCAGGTGGTCGCGCAGGTTCTGCCCGGCCTTGCCCTTGACCTCGTCGACGCGCTCGACCAGCTCCGCGAACGAGCCGAACTGGTTGATCCACTTCGCGGCGGTCTTCTCACCGACACCGGGGATGCCCGGCAGGTTGTCGGACGGGTCACCGCGCAGCGCCGCGAAGTCCGGGTACTGCGCCGGCGTCAGCCCGTACTTCTCGAAGACCTTCTCCGGAGTGAACCGGGTCAGCTCCGAGACGCCCTTCGTCGGGTACAGCACCGTCGTGTGCTCGCTGACCAGCTGGAAGGAGTCACGGTCGCCGGTGACGATGAGGACTTCAAAGCCCTCGGCCTCGGCCTGCGTGGCAAGGGTGGCGATGATGTCGTCGGCCTCGAAGCCGTCCACCGCGAACCGCTCGGCGTGCATCGCGTCCAGCAGCTCACCGATCAGCTCGACCTGACCCTTGAACTCGTCAGGGGTCTTCGATCTGTTCGCCTTGTACTCGGTGAACTCCTCCGAGCGCCACGTCTTGCGCGAGACGTCGAAGGCCACCGCGAAGTGCGTGGGCGCCTCGTCGCGCAGCGTGTTCGCCAGCATCGACGCGAAACCGTAGATCGCGTTCGTCGGCTGGCCCGTCGCGGTGGTGAAGTTCTCCGCGGGCAGCGCGAAGAACGCGCGGTACGCCAGCGAGTGCCCGTCCATGAGCATCAGCCGCGGACGGCCCGCACCTGCGGTTTTCTCGGTCTTCTTCGATCCTGTCTCTGCCACGTCCCCGATCCTGCCACGTGCCACTGACAGCGCGGGACGTTCAGGGCCGACCACGGCCGCTGTCACCGCCACGTGCGAGGATCGAAGACGCACATCATCGGTGCTCGGCGAAGGAGACAGCGCGATGGCCAGCAAGCCGCCCCAGGGCGATCCGGTTCAGGACGCGCCGCAGGTCGCCGAGCCGAAGCACGCCGCCGCCGGACTGCCCGCCATCGGCCACACCCTGCGCATGGCCCAACAGCAGATGGGCGTGCGCCGCACCGCCCTCACCCTGCTGCGCGTCAACCAGAAGGACGGCTTCGACTGCCCGGGCTGCGCCTGGCCCGAGCCGGAGCACCGGCACACCGCGGAGTTCTGCGAGAACGGCGCGAAGGCGGTCGCCGAGGAGGCCACCCTGCGCCGGGTCACCCCGGACTTCTTCACCGAGCACTCCGTGGCCGACCTCGCCGGCCGCAGCGGCTACTGGCTGGGCCAGCAGGGCCGCCTCACCCACCCCGTGTACCTGGCGGAGGGCGCCGACCACTACGAGCCGGTGCCCTGGGAGCGGGCCTTCGACATCGTCGCCGAGGAACTCGCCGCGCTCGGCAGCCCCGACGAAGCGCTCTTCTACACCTCGGGGCGCACCAGCAACGAAGCCGCCTTCCTCTACCAGCTGTTCGCCCGCGAACTCGGCACCAACAACCTGCCCGACTGCTCGAACATGTGCCACGAGTCGTCGGGTTCCGCACTGAACGAGACGATCGGCATCGGCAAGGGCAGCGTCCTGCTGGAGGACCTCTACAAGGCCGACCTGATCATCGTCGCCGGCCAGAACCCCGGCACGAACCACCCGCGCATGCTCTCCGCGCTGGAGAAGGCCAAGGCGAACGGCGCGCGGATCATCAGCGTCAACCCGCTGCCCGAAGCGGGCCTGGAGCGCTTCAAGAACCCGCAGACCCCGCAGGGCATGATCAAGGGCGCCGCCCTCACCGACCTGTTCCTGCAGATCCGCCTCGGCGGCGACCAGGCCCTCTTCCGGCTCCTCAACAAGCTCGTCCTGGAGACGGAAGGCGCCACCGACCAGGCGTTCATCGACGAACACACCCACGGCTACGAGGAGTTCGCGGCCGCCGCCCGCGCCGCCGACTGGGACGAGACCCTCACCGCGACCGGCCTCGGACGCGAGGAGATCGACGAGGCCCTGAAGATGGTCCTCGCCTCCGAGCGCACCATCGTGTGCTGGGCGATGGGCCTGACCCAGCACAAGCACGCCGTCCCCACCATCCGCGAAGTCGTCAACTTCCTCCTCCTGCGCGGCAACATCGGCCGCCCCGGCGCCGGCGTGTGCCCGGTGCGCGGCCACTCCAACGTGCAGGGCGACCGCACCATGGGCATCTTCGAGCGCCCCGCCCCCGCCTTCCTGGACGCCCTGGAGAAGGAGTTCGGCTTCGCACCACCGCGCGAACACGGCTACGACGTCGTACGAGCCATCCGCGCCCTGCGCGACGGCGACGCGAAGGTCTTCTTCGCCATGGGCGGCAACTTCGTCTCCGCCTCCCCCGACACCGAGGTCACCGAGGCCGCCATGCGGCGCGCCCGCCTCACCGTCCACGTGTCGACGAAGCTCAACCGCTCCCACGCGATCACCGGCTCCCGCGCCCTGATCCTGCCCACCCTGGGCCGCACCGAGCGCGACCTCCAGGGCAGCGGCGAGCAGTTCGTGACCGTCGAGGACTCCATGGGCATGGTGCACGCCTCACGCGGCCGCCTGGAGCCCGCGAGCCCCCACCTGCTGTCCGAGCCCGCCATCGTGGCCCGCCTCGCCCGCCGGGTGCTCGGCGAGGGCAGCCGCACCCCCTGGGAGGAGTTCGAGAAGGACTACGCGACGATCCGCGACCGCATCGCGCGCGTGATCCCCGGCTTCGACGACTTCAACGCGCGCGTGGCCCACCCCGGGGGCTTCGCCCTCCCGCACGCCCCACGCGACGAACGACGCTTCCCCACCGCCACCGGCAAGGCCAACTTCACGGCCGCCCCCGTCGAGTACCCCGCGCTGCCCGAGGGCCGCCTCCTGCTGCAGACCCTGCGCTCGCACGACCAGTACAACACCACCATCTACGGCCTCGACGACCGCTACCGCGGCATCAGGAACGGCCGCCGGGTCGTCCTGGTCAACCCCGACGACGCCCGCGCCCTGAGCGTCGCGGACGGCTCCTACGTCGACCTCGTCAGCGAATGGCGGGACGGCGTGGAGCGCCGCGCCCCCGGCTTCCGCGTCGTGCACTACCCCACGGCCCGCGGTTGCGCCGCCGCGTACTACCCGGAGACCAACGTCCTGATCCCGCTGGACGCCACCGCGGACACCAGCAACACCCCGGCCAGCAAGTCCGTCGTCGTCCGTCTGGAACAATCGGCCACCGACTGAGCGTTTGCTCAGCCAGTGCGTGAGAGTGATCCACGACGAAAGCGTCACGACGAACGGAGCCGGGCCCGATGGGCGAGCAGCAGCACGTGAAGTTCCCGCAAGAGGTCATCGACGAGTACGCGGCGCTCGGCGTCGACCTGCAGGCGCTGTTCTCCGCGGGCCACCTCGGCACCCGCATGGGCGTCGAGATCGTGGAAGCCTCCGCCGACCGCGTCGTCGGCACCATGCCGGTCGAGGGCAACACCCAGCCCTACGGCCTGCTGCACGGCGGCGCCTCCGCCGTCCTCGCCGAGACCCTCGGCTCCGTCGGCTCCATGCTCCACGGCGGCAGCGGCAAGCTCGCCGTCGGCGTCGACCTGAACTGCACCCACCACCGCGGCGCCCGCTCCGGCCTGGTCACCGGCGTGGCCACCCCCGTCCACCGCGGGCGCTCCACGGCGACGTACGAGATCGTCATCTCCGACGAGGACGGCAAGCGCGTGTGCACCGCCCGCCTGACCTGCCTCCTGCGGGACGCACCCACCAGCTAGCAGCCGCCCGCAGGGCGCGGGCGCAGGCGCGGGCCGGAGGGTTGTCGGCGGACACCCCCCGCCCTAGCGTCAAGGCATGAGGACAACCGTTCCCGGGCGCGCCCCGCGCGTCCTCGCGGGCGTTCGCGCCCTCGCCGCCGGGGCCCTCGCCGTCACCCTCGGCGCGGGCTGCTCCAGCGGCACCACCACCGGCCGCGCCACCCCCGCCCCGGACGACACCTCGGCCGTCTCCGCCTGCACCAAACTGATCGCGTACTGGGCCGAGCAGACCCTCACCGGCGGGAAATGGGCCGGCCTCGACTGGGAGCAGAAGGGCCTGTCCAACCAGCAGTACGAGATCATGGACGCGATCATCAAGAACGCCCGCGCCGAGCAGAAACGCCACGGCCCTGCCTCCGCGAAGACGTTGATAGGCCGTCAGGCCAAGCAGCGGTGCACCGAGGAGAAGGGCGCCACCCGGAGCTCGGAGAACTGGCGCCCGCCGACATGACCAGCGGCATCGGCCCGGTCGAGGAATCCGATCCGGGCCAGGAATTCGGCCCGGCCCCGGGGCCCGGCCCGGACCGGGAATCAGGCGCGGACCCGGGGTCCGGCCCTGGCCGGGAATTCGGCCCGGCGGACAGAACCGGCCACCCCGCCCTGACCCTCGGCAGGCAGATCCTCGCCCCCGACCTGCCGCTGCCGAAGGCCCGTTCGCGCCTGCTCGCCACCCTCGCCCTCGCCGCCGCCCTGACGATCCCCCTCACCGCCACTCCGCTCCGCGACGACCGGCCCAGCACACCCGCACCCTGGCCCCTCAGCGTCACCCAGCTCACCTACACGGGCCTGCGCGAGCCCCCTGACCCGTACACCCGCACCTTCACCTTCCGCGTACGGGCCTCCCTCGACGCCGGCCCGCCCACCACCCTGACCCGCCTGGCCCAGCCCTACGACGGCCTGACCATGAGCATCAGCCCCCAAACGCCCCTCACCCTGCGCACCGGGACACCCCGCACCCTCACCCTCCGGGTGGCCGTCCAGCACTGCACAGGACTCCCACAGGGCGTCGAACTTCCTTTCCTGAACGTAACGTTGCGTAACATGCGCGGAACGCAGAAC
Source organism: Streptomyces sp. SAS_270 (assembly GCF_052543295.1). Classification (NCBI taxonomy): domain Bacteria; kingdom Bacillati; phylum Actinomycetota; class Actinomycetes; order Kitasatosporales; family Streptomycetaceae; genus Streptomyces; species Streptomyces sp. SAS_270. The sequence continues at coordinate 1,736 of NZ_JBMNDS010000031.1, read as the reverse complement.
CCGAGCTACATCCTCGGCTCCCACTACGCGCGGGATCTCTCCTCGTCACTCCGAGCGATCTGCCGGTAACTGCCGTCATCATTTCTCGGCGCCCCCGAACGGAACTGCGGATTCTCAGCATGCGGTCACTCCGGCGCCGCCGAAAAGCCCGATCCGCCCGGCCCGCCGCCGCCCGGTTTAGGCCATTCGGATAACAAGAGCGTCACATCCTGACCTTCACTGGTCCCGCACTCCTCCACCTGGACCTAAAGTCACGGCCAGTCACTGTGCCACGGGGCGTGCCGCCGGATCCGACTCACCATCGACTCCGACCCGACCCCGGCGAGCACAACGGCACCTCAGCAGAGGGAGCCGCGCCTGGGAAAGGATTGACCGTGCGAAACCGTTCTTTGCTCATCCTCACCACCGTGATCACCACTGGTGCCCTCACGCTCACCGCATGCGGATCGCGTGACAAGGACAACTCCAGCAAGGATTCGGGCACCACCGTCGTCATCGGTGTCGACGCGCCGCTCACCGGTTCGCTCACCGCACTCGGCCAGGGCATCAAGAACTCCGTGGACCTGGCCGCCAAGACGGCCAACAAGAACAAAGAGGTCGACGGAGTGACCTTCAAGGTCGTCTCCAAGGACGACCAGGCCGTGCCCGCCTCCGGCCACCAGAACGCCCTCGCGCTCGTCGCCAACAAGGACGTCCTCGGCGTCGTGGGCCCGCTGAACTCCGGCGTCGCCCAGTCCATGCAGAGCGACTTCGCCAAGGCCCACCTGACCGAGGTCTCCCCGGCCAACACCAACCCGGCACTCACCCAGGGCGACAACTGGGCGAAGGGCGACCTCAAGCGCCCCTTCGACACCTACTTCCGTACGGCCACCACGGACGTCATCCAGGGCCGCTTCGCCGCGCAGTACTACTACAACGACGCGAAGAAGCGGAAGGTCTTCGTCATCGACGACAAGCAGACCTACGGCGCCGGTCTCGCCGCGATCTTCTCCCAGGAGTTCAAGCGCCTCGGCGGCAAGGTCGTCGGCACCGACCACATCACCGTGAAGGAGACCGACTTCTCCTCCACCGCCGACAAGGTCAAGACCTCCGGCGCCGACTCCGTCTACTTCGGTGGCCAGTACCCCGAGGGCGGCCTCATCTCCGACCAGATCAAGAAGGCCGGAGCGAAGATCCCCACCATGGGTGGCGACGGCATCTACGACCCCGCCTTCATCTCCGCCTCCGGCGTCGCCAACGACGGTGACCTCGCCACCTCCGTCGGCTACCCCGTCGAAGAGCTCTCCACCGCCAAGACCTTCATCGCCGACTACAAGGCAGCCGGCTACAAGGACCCGTACGCGGCCTACGGCGGCTACTCCTACGACGCCGCCTGGGCCATCATCCAGGCCGTCAAGTCCGTCGTCGCCGACAACGACGGCAAGCTCCCCAGCGACGCCCGCGCCAAGATCACCAAGGCCATGAGCGGTGTCTCGTTCGACGGCGTCACCGGCAAGGTCGCCTTCGACCAGTACGGTGACACCACCAACAAGCAGCTCACCGTCTACAAGGTCGTCAACGGTGCCTGGAAGTCCGTGAAGAGCGCCACCTTCAAGGACTGACCACCGCCCCGCCGGCCCCGCACCACCTGAACCCCACCGGGGGGGGGGGGGGGGGGGGGGGGGGGGGGGGGGGGGGGGGGGGGGGGGGGGGGGGGGGGGGGGGGGGGGGGGGGGGGGGGGGGGGGGGGGGGGGGG
>NZ_JBMNDS010000030.1:0-86278 GCF_052543295.1 Streptomyces sp. SAS_270 | reverse complement strand
GGGTAAGGAACGCCCACCCTGTGCGGGAGACCGTCGGGCCTCGCTCAGCCGCGCAGGGCCGCCAGGGCCTTTCCGATCAGGGCCGTCCGGTCGGCCGCCGCGGTGACGTGCTCCAGGCCGAAGCCCAGCAGCACGGTGTCACCCGTGGTGACCGCTCCGTACGTCTTGAAGAGCTCTCCGACGCGCGCCCAGTCCTTGAGGACGGCCGGGCTGCCCGGAGGCGGTCCGGCAACGCTCCAGGCGCCGAGGGAGGTCTCGAAGCCCTCGTCCTGGGTGGCGGTGCCGCCCAGGACGAGCGAGGTGTCGTCGGCGAGGACGCCGTGGCCGCCGGAGCCCGGGTCGGTGACGTAGCTGAGCGAGACCTGGACCGACTTGCCGGCGTAGGCGCTCAGGTCGAAGTTCACCTGCTGCCAGCCGGTGGAGGCGCCCGTGAAGCTGTTCCACGAGCCGCTCGTACCGGTGTTGGTGCAGCCGGTGGAGCCGACGGTCAGATACCGCTTGAGCCAGGGGTGGTCGGCCACGTAGTACCCGGCCTCGCACTCGGCGGGCACGGCCGTGCTGGTGGCGCCGCCCGCCTCGGGGAGCGTCGTCCAGTCGTCGGCGCCGGTGGTGTGGATCTCCAGGATCGCGTGGTCGTAGCCGGGCTCGGTGTCCCACAGGAGCTGCGAGCGCAGTGTCGGCTTGTCGGCGGCAGCCACACCGGTGAGGTCGATGGTGCGGGTGAGGCGCTTGTAGGCGTCGTCGGTGTGCACGGCCGCCGCCATGTAGGAGCCCGCGTAGGGCCCGTAGGGGTTGACGGTCCCGGCGAACTGGCCCGCTCCCGCGCTCGCGAACTGCGGATACGTGGCGACGGGCAGCGAGTCGGAGGTGACGCCGTAGGTTCCCGCAGCGTTCAGCGGGTTGCCCGGGGCGTCGCCCAGCGCGCCGGTGAAGCCGCCGAGCTTCCCCGAGCCGGTGAAACCGGTTGCCCCTGGGGTGGTGGTCCGGGAGTAGGCGCCCAGGTAGTACTGGCTGAAGTCGTTCGACAGGGTGCCGTCGCCGAGGTCGACGGAACCGCCGGCGCTCTCCCCCGCCTCGATCAGCTTGCCGCCCTCGTTGAGGTAGGCGCGCAGCTGGAGCTGGGTGGCGTTGCCGGGCCGGACCGCGCCGGTGTAGTGGACGACCGTCTTGAAGTGGTCGAGGACGCCGAGCGCGTCGGGGGCGCCCAGCGTGGCGACGTCCCAGACGAGGGGCTTGCTGCCGTTGGCCTTGAGCGCGTCGACGTATGCCTGTGCCTGCGTGGCGGTCGCGCCCTCCTCGGCGACCACGAGCGCGTCGGCGCGCGGCCGCTCGGCCACCGTGTAGGTGAAGTGCGTGCTGGTGGTGCGCTTGCCGCCCCTGGTCCTGCCCGTGAACCAGACCTCCACCTTGTCGCCCGGGTCACCGCCCTGGACTTTGGCGCGGTACTCGTCGAAGTACAGGTTGTCGGTGCCACCGTACGTCTCGCCGCCGCGCCAGGCCTTGAGCGCCCTGTCATGCGTACGGCCGCCGTTGACGCGGTACTTGAGCTCCTTGTCGCGCACGGACCGGCGTGCCACGACGGAGACTTCCTGGTCGGCGCCTCGGGCGTACGACGTCGTGAAGCCGGCCGGGGTGAAGTCGGGGGCGGCGATGCCGACCGAGGAGGACGGCTGATCGGGGTGCGCGACCGTCTCGGCGACCGAGAGCGCGAACGGGATGTTCTTCTCGAACTCCTGCTCGATCAGCTTCTCGTCGTCCGGGAAGGTGAAGACCGAGGCGCAGTCGGCCGCGTTCCAGGCGTCGCCCGGGTCGAGGTTCGACGCGGTCTGGCAGGTCGACATCTCGGGGGTGAACATCCCCATGCCGTTGACGTTGCCCGCGTGGCCGTCCGCCTCGCCGTTGGTGGTGTAGAGCTCGGAGGAGAGCTGGGAGTGGTAGCCGGGGATGGCCGGGTTCTCCGGCGTGCCGGCGAGCGCCTTGTAGAGCACGTCGTCCGGGCTCGGCGTGGCCACCTGCCAGCCCACCCCGTAGAGGAGGAGTTCGGCGGCGGAGTGGTAGTTGATGCCGTACTTGAAGCCGATGCGCTTCTCGAAGGCGTCGAGGGCCTTCGTCTCGGGCTCGGAGCCGGGGCTCGCGCCGCGGTAGGTCTCGCTGGTGGCGTTGGGGGACGAACCCTCGTCGTCGTAGCCCCACTTGTAGGAGAAGTTGCGGTTGAGGTCGACGCCGTCGCCGGTGGTGATGACGCCGTCGCCGTTGATGTCCCGCAGATTCTTGCGCCACTGGCGGGCGGTGGCGTCCTTGAACGTGTAGTCGTAGCCGTCGGGGTTGGCCGACAGCACGAACCACAGCTCGGTGGAGTCGACGATCTTCTTGATGCGCTTGTTCGTCGCGTAGTTGTCCAGGTAGTAGTGCATCAGGCGCCGCGTCATCTCGGGCGTGATCCACTCGCGCGCGTGCTGGTTGGACATGTACAGCACGGAGGGCTTGGCGCCGTCCTTGGTCTTCTTCGCGCCCTTGGTCAGTTTGAGCGCGAGGATGTCCTGGCCGTTGACCGTCTTGCCGATGGAGACGACCTTGGTGAGGTCGGGGTGGGCCGCACCGGTCCTGACGATCTCCTCCTGGAGATTGCCCTTTCCGCTGTACGGGCGGAACACGCCCTGCGCCGCGTCGTCCACGCGCGTCTCGGCCTTGGCCGAAAGGGTGTGCTCGGTGAGGTCGACGCCCTGCTTCTCCAGTTTGTGAGCCTGCTTGTCGGTCAGATAGACCTCGACCGTGGCCGTGCCCTTGTCCGGCGCTTGTTCGCCGAGTTCGTGGCCGTCCTGTCCGGCCGCGAGCAGCAGGGGTACCTGCTGCTTCGTGACCTCGGCACGGAAGACCTTGACGGCATCCGCGTCGGGTTTGGGTGCACTCGCGCTCTCCGCGTGGGCGAGCGGCGCCATGCCCGCCCCGCCCAGCAGGAGTGCGCCCGCAGCGAGGATCGCTCTCGCTCTTCGTCTCATGAGCCCCCCTTGCACAGGTTCGCCACAGCAGCGAACAGATGCCAGGCTCATGACACTTCATGGTCAAGTCAAGAGTGCCTCAAGGACGGAAAAACGCCGGTGCCGAGGCCCAAGTGGGCATCGGCACCGGCGTGTTGAGAGCCCGCTGTTGCGGCTGAGCGGATGTCAGCCGACCAGGTTGTCGGCCATCTCCTCGGTCAGGTTGGACTCCGTGCCCGGAATGCCCAGGTCCTGGGCCCGCTTGTCGGCCATGGCCAGCAGACGGCGGATACGTCCGGCGACGGCGTCCTTGGTCAGCGGCGGGTCGGCGAGCGCGCCCAGCTCTTCCAGGGAGGCCTGCTTGTGGTCCATACGCAGCCGGCCCGCCGCCGCGAGGTGCTCCGGCACCTCGTCGGCGAGGATCTCCAGGGCGCGCTGCACGCGGGCCCCCGCGGCGACCGCGGCGCGCGCCGAGCGGCGCAGGTTGGCGTCGTCGAAGTTGGCGAGGCGGTTCGCCGTGGCGCGCACCTCGCGGCGCATCCGCCGCTCCTCCCAGGCCAGCACCGACTCGTGCGCGCCGAGGCGGGTGAGCAGGGCGCCGATCGCGTCGCCGTCCCGGACGACCACGCGGTCCACGCCGCGCACCTCGCGGGCCTTCGCGGCGATCGAGAGCCGGCGGGCGGCGCCGACCAGCGCGAGCGCGGCCTCCGGGCCCGGGCAGGTCACCTCCAAAGAGGAGGAGCGGCCCGGCTCGGTCAGCGAGCCGTGCGCCAGGAACGCCCCGCGCCAGGCGGCCTCGGCATCGCAGGTGGCCCCCGAGACCACCTGCGGGGGCAGCCCGCGGATCGGACGGCCGCGGCCGTCGACGAGCCCGGTCTGGCGGGCCAGCTGGTCACCGCCCGCGACCACGCGGACGACGTAGCGGGAGCCGCGGCGCAGTCCGCCGGGCGCCATCACGATCAGTTCCGAGCTGTGGCCGAAGATCTCCAGGATGTCCCGCTTGAGCCGACGGGCCGCCATCGCCGTGTCCAGCTCCGCCTCGATCACAATGCGCCCGCTCACCAGGTGAAGGCCGCCCGCGAACCGCAGAATGGCGGAGACCTCCGCTTTTCTGCAGCAGGTCCGGGTGACGGGGAGCCGGGAGATCTCGTCCTTCACCGCTGCCGTCATCGCCATGGGCCGATCCTTCCATGCATCCGAAAAATACGGTCGTACGCGGCGGCCAACAGCTCCGGGTCGTGCCGCGGAGATCCGTCGGTCCGGGCCACCGGCGCCAGCTCGACCGCCGCTCCGAACCGCTTGGCGGCATCCGTGAGCGACTCCTGATCGGGCACGGCGGCCTCGTCGGCCAGCACCACGTCCAGGGCGAGTTTAGGGGCGTGTCGTCCCAAAACCTCCAAATGACGCTGCGGGGAGAAGCCATCGGTTTCTCCGGGCTGCGGGGCGAGGTTCAGCGAGAGCACCCGGCGCGCCTTCGTCTGGGTGAGGGCGTCGAGCAGTTCGGGCACCAGCAGATGCGGGATCACCGAGGAGAACCAGGAGCCGGGGCCGAGCACCACCCAGTCCGCGTCGAGGACCGCCGCGACGGCCTCCGGCACGGCGGGCGGGTCGTGCGGTACGACGTGCACGGACTGCACCTCGCCCGGTGTGAGGGCGACGGTGGCCTGGCCGCGCACGGTGTCCACGTCGTCCGGCCGGTCCGGGTCGTGGCCCTTGACCAGCGCCTGGAGCTCCAGGGGTACGGCTGACATGGGCAGGACCCGGCCGTGGGCGCCCAGCAGCCTGCCGACCAGGTCCAGGGCCTGGACGTGGTCGCCGAGCTGCTCCCACAGGGCGACGATCAGCAGGTTGCCGACCGCGTGCTCGTGCAGGTCGCCCTGGGACTGGAAGCGGTGCTGGATGACGCGGGCCCAGGTCTGGCCCCAGTCGTCGTCGCCGCACAGCGCGGCCAGGGCCTTGCGCAGATCGCCGGGCGGCAGCACGCCCAGCTCGTCGCGCAGGCGCCCGCTGGAGCCCCCGTCGTCGGCCACGGTGACGACGGCGGTGAGGTCGCCGGTGATCCGGCGCAGCGCGGCGAGCGAGGCGGACAGCCCCATGCCGCCGCCGAGGGCGACGACCTTGGGCTGGGCGCCGCGGCGGCGCGGCTTCCCGCCGCGCGCCGCGGAGGTCCTGCCCGCGGTCCCCTCGGGGGTCACGCGGCGCAGCCTGCTCAGCCGCAGAGCGGCACGTCCGGTCATTCGCGACCCATGTCCCTGTGGACGACCACGGTCTCCACGCCCTGGGAGGCGAGACGGGCGGCGAGCTTCTCGGAGGTGGCCACCGAGCGGTGCTTGCCGCCGGTGCAGCCGACCGCGATGGTCACATAGCGCTTGCCCTCGCGGCGGTACCCGGCGGCGATGAGCTGGAGCAGCTCGGCGTAGCGGTCGAGGAACTCCTTGGCCCCGGGCTGGTTGAAGACGTACGCCGCGACCTCCTCGTTGAGGCCGGTGAAGGGGCGCAGCTCCGGGACCCAGTGCGGGTTGGGCAGGAAGCGCATGTCCACGACCAGGTCGGCGTCGACCGGCAGGCCGTACTTGAAGCCGAAGGACATGACGGTGGCCCGCAGCTCGGGCTCCTCCTCGCCGGCGAACTGGGCGTCCATCTTGGCGCGCAGCTCGTGCACGTTGAGGCTGGAGGTGTCGATGACCAGGTCGGCGTCGCCGCGCAGCTCGCGCAGCAGCTCGCGCTCGGCGTCGATGCCGTCGACGATGCGGCCGTCGCCCTGGAGCGGATGCGGGCGTCGCACGGACTCGAAGCGGCGCACCAGGGCCTCGTCGGAGGACTCCAGGAAGACGATCCGCCGGGTGACGTGCTTGGACGCCAGGTCGGCGAGCGAGTCGCGGAGGTTGTCGAAGAAGCGGCGGCCGCGGACGTCGACGACGACGGCGATCCTCGCCACGTTGCCCTGGGAGCGGGCGCCGAGCTCCACCATGGTGGGGATCAGCGCGGGCGGCAGGTTGTCGACGACGAACCAGCCGAGGTCCTCCAGGCACTTGGCGGCCGTCGACCTGCCCGCTCCGGACATCCCGGAGATGATCACCAGCTCGGGGATGGCCGCCTCCGGCACTCCGGCCGTCTCCACTGTCGTGCTCTCCTGTGCTTCCTGCGTGCCGTCGTCGGCCTGCGCTTCTTGTTGCTGTGGTTCTTGTTCCTGGCGTTCGTTCTCGTTCATGTCTCCTGCCCCCGTCGCTCGTCCGGGGCACCCGCGGTCACGGGTGCCCCCTCGGAACCCGCCGTCGTCTCGGGTTCGTCGTCTTCCATGATCTCTCCAGTCGCCGTGTTCACGGCGGGCGCGGCCGGGGCCGCCTGGGCGAGGGCCACGGCGATGGTCTCGGCCGTCTTACGGCCTATGCCGGGGACCTCGCAGATCTGGTCGATTGTCGCGGATCGCAGCTTTTTCACCGAACCGAAGTGCTTGATCAGCGCCTGTTTGCGAGTCTCACCGAGTCCCGGTACGTCATCCAGGGGGCTCGCCCGGAAACGCTTGGCCCGCTTGGCGCGCTGGTAGGTGATCGCGAAGCGGTGGGCCTCGTCGCGGACGCGCTGCAGGAGGTACAGGCCCTCGCTGGTGCGCGGCAGGACCACCGGATCGCCCTCCTCGGGCAGCCAGACCTCCTCCAGGCGCTTGGCGAGGCCGCAGACGGCGATGTCGTCGATGCCGAGCTCGTCGAGGGCCTTCTTGGCGGCCGCGACCTGCGGCTGACCGCCGTCGACGACGACGAGCTGCGGCGGGTAGGCGAACCGCTTGGGGCGGCCTTCGTCGTCCTTCAGCTCGTCCACCTCCCCGTCCGCCCACTCGCCGGTCTTCTCCTTGTCGGCGAGATAGCGCCGGAAGCGGCGGGTGATCACCTCGTGCATCGAGCGGATGTCGTCCTGCCCCTCGAAGCCCTTGATCTGGAAGCGCCGGTACTCGCCCTTGCGCTGCAGCCCGTCCTCGAAGACCACCATCGAGGCCACGACGTCGTCGCCCTGGAGGTGCGAGATGTCGTAGCACTCGATCCTGAGGGGGGCGCTGTCCAGGTCGAGGGCCTCGGCGATCTCCTCCAGGGCGCGCGAGCGGGTGGTCAGGTCGGAGGCGCGCTTGGTCTTGTGCAGGGCGAGCGACTGGAGCGCGTTGCGCCGCACGGTCTCCATCAGCGCTTTCTTGTCGCCGCGCTGCGGGATGCGAAGGGACACGTTGGATCCGCGGCGCCCGGTCAGCCACTCCTGGACCGGCTCGACGGGGTCGGGCAGCGCCGGGACGAGCACCTCCTTCGGTACGGAGTCGCCCGTCTCCTCTCCGTAGAGCTGCTGCAGCGCGTGCTCGACGAGGTCGCCGGTGGTGACGGCCTCCACCTTGTCGGTGACCCAGCCGCGCTGGCCGCGCACCCGTCCGCCGCGTACGTGGAAGATCTGCACGGCGGCTTCCAGCTCGTCCTCGGCAAGGGCGATCAGGTCGGCGTCGGTCGCGTCGGCGAGGACGACCGCGCTCTTCTCCATGGCCTTCTTCAGGGCCTCGATGTCGTCGCGCAGCCGAGCCGCCCGCTCGTACTCCATCTCCTCGGCCGCGTCCGTCATCTGCTTCTCCAGACGGCGGATGTACGTGCCCGTCCGCCCGGCCATGAAGTCGCAGAAGTCCTCGGCCAGATCCCGGTGTTCGTCGGCGGAGACGCGCTCGACGCAGGGGGCCGAGCACTTGCCGATGTAGCCGAGCAGGCAGGGGCGGCCGGTGCGGGCGGCGTTCTTGAACACACCGGCGGAACAGGTGCGGACGGGGAAGACGCGCAGCAGCAGGTCGACGGTGTCGCGGATGGCCCAGGCGTGGCCGTACGGGCCGAAGTAGCGCACGCCCTTGCGTTTGTGGCCGCGCATCACCTGGACGCGCGGGAACTCCTCGTTCATCGTCACCGCGAGGTACGGATAGCTCTTGTCGTCGCGGTACTTGACGTTGAACCGGGGGTCGTACTCCTTGATCCAGGAGTACTCCAGCTGAAGTGCCTCGACCTCCGTGGACACGACGGTCCACTCCACCGACGCCGCCGTGGTGACCATCGTGCGGGTGCGCGGGTGGAGGTTCGCCAGGTCCTGGAAGTAGTTGGCCAGGCGCTGGCGCAGGCTCTTCGCCTTCCCGACGTAGATCACCCGGCGGTGGTCGTCGCGGAATTTGTAGACCCCGGGAGAGTCCGGGATCTGTCCCGGCCTGGGGCGGTAGCTGGAGGGATCGGCCATGTCACACACCCTACTGGCGAGGGCTGACACCGCGTCGGCCTCCCGGCCCGCCCTGTGGACAGCGCCGTACGGACCTGCGAACCGACCTGCGAAGGTGCCTGACCGTGGCCTAGCGGGACTCCAGGAACTTCAGTACGGCGAGGACCCGGCGGTGGTCGTCCGGCTCCTCCTGGAGGTGCAGCTTCCCGAGGATGCTGCGCACGTGCTTCTCGACGGTGCCCTCGGTGACCCACAGCCGGCGGCCGATGCCGGCGTTGGAGCGTCCCTCGGCCATCAGCGCCATGACCTCGCGCTCCCGGGAGCTGAGGAAGGACAGCGGGTCGTCGCGGCGCCGTGCCGAGACGAGCTCCGCGACGAGTGAGGGGTCGATGACCGAGCTGCCCCGGCGGATCCGGTCGAGCGTCTCGATGAACTCGTCCACGACGGTGATCCGGCTCTTGAGGAGATAGCCGACCCCGCTGCCGCCGGAGAGCAGCTCCAGGGCGTCCTCGACCTCGATGAACGCCGACAGGACGAGGATCCCGGTGCCGGGATGGCGCTCGCGGATGGTGCGGGCAGCCTTCAGGCCCTCGGTCGAGTGGTTCGGCGGCATTCTTATGTCGATGATCGCGAGGTCCGGGCGTTCGCCGGTGACCAGCTCCAGGAGGCCCGCGGCGTCGCCTGCCTGGCCCGCGACCTCGTAGCCGACGCGTTCGCACAGGCTGGCCAGGCCCTCTCTCAGCAGTACGTCGTCGTCGGCGAGGACCACCCGCCCCCGATCGGACCGCTGCGCTGCGTCCATGGCTCCCCCTGTCCGCTGTGCCCGCCCCTGCGAGGCCTGCCGCTGGCGGCCTTCCGGACGGGGAACTTACGGCTAGCCGGAAGCCTAGTTGGGGGCTGGCCGTGACGACACCGGGACGTTTCACAGCCATGCTGGAAGCAGTGCGGTACATGTGGACCCGTCGCCTCGGGGCGAGGGGCGAGGGTCATCGGGCGAAAGGCTGCGGGAGATGCGGCGGACACGGATCGAGAAGCCACGGCGATCGACCCGTGTCCGCCGTGAAACGGACGACACGCTCTCCCTCCGTGCCCTCCTGGACCCGAGGGACCCGGCGATCGTGCGCGCCAAGCGCCACCCGGACGCATCTCACGACGGGAACGGCCGCCGTTCCTAGTTCCTGAGTGCCGCCCTTTCTGGTGCCGCTCTTCCCGGGTCATGCCTGTGTCCCCGGCTCCCGCAGCGGCAGCCGTACGTCCAGGGTCGTGCCCCGGCCCGGCGGGCTGGTGACGGTCAGGCGGCCGCCGATCGCCTCGACACGGTCGGTGAGTCCGATGAGGCCCGAACCGCCGCCGGGCTCCGCTCCCCCGACACCGTCGTCGCGGACGGTCAGCTCCAGGACGCCGTCGGCGACCTCGGCCGCGACGTGCACCACGGTGGCGCGCGCGTGCTTGGCGGCGTTGTTGAGGCACTCCGAGGCCACGTAGTAGGCGGCCACCTCCAGCGGCTCGGGGAGACGGCGCTCCGGCAGCCGCAGGGCGAGTTCCACGGGTACGGCGGAGCGGCGGGCCAGGGCGCGCAGCGCGGGGCCCAGTCCGCCGGTGGAGAGGATGGCCGGGTGGATGCCGCGGGACACCCGGAGCAGGTCCTGGAAGGCGTCGTCGAGGCCCTTGCTCACATGGTCGAGCTGGAGGGCGAGTTCGGACGAGTGGTCCTCCAGCATCGACTCGGCCGTCCGCAGGTCGAGTTGGAGCGATACGAGGCGCTGCTGGACGCCGTCGTGCAGATCGCGCTCGATACGGCGGCGGGAGGCGTCCCCGGCGACGACGACACGCGCGCGTGAAGCCCTCAACTGGGCGCGGCCGTCGGCGTTGGCGACCGCGGTGGCGATCAGTTCGGTGAAGTCGGCCAGCCGCGATTCGGTGCCCTCGGGGAGCGGTCCGCGCAGCGAGGAGACGACGACGACCCCCCACAGCCGGTCGTCGACCACTACAGGCGTCCCCACAGAGCGCTCGACACGGGCCGCGCGCCGTACCCGTGCCACCGCGCGCGCCACCGCCTCCCCCTCGGCCACGATCGCGTGCGCGGGCCCGAGGACGGTGAGGGCGCCGTCGGACTCGTACCGCAGCACGTCCGCGACCGCGGTGCCCAGCACGCGCCCCACTTCCTCCGCGACCGTCGCGAACACGTCGGTAGGGGGGACGCCGCTCGCCACCAGGGTGGCGACCCGGCGCAGGGCGGCCTGTTCGCGGGCGGCCCGGCGGCTCTCGGTGACATCGCGCGCGGCGGCGTACAGGAGGCCCTGCTCGGGGACGGGGCGGACGCTCCACTGGAGCCAGCACTCACTGCCGTCGTCGCGTATGCAGCGGTTCTCGAACTCGCCGAGTTCCAGGCCGCTCTCGAATTGCCGCAGGACGGCACGCGTGCGTGCCCGGTCGTCCTTGTGGATGAACTCCATGAAGGGCTTGGACAGGAGCGTCTCGCTCGTGTGACCGAGCGTGCGCTCGAAGGCCGGGTTGACGCGCTTGAAGTAGCCGTCGAGTCCGCAGATGCACAGCAGGTCGAGGGAGAGGTTGAAGATGCTCTCCAGTTCCTGTTCGGCCTTGTCGCGCCGCCCTTGCGCCGCCGCGAAGGACGCCATGGTGTCGTTCATGCCGTCCAGCAGACCCGCCCAGGTGCCGTCGAACGCGTCGACGTCGGCACGGTGTTCGAGCCGGTTGTCGTCGATCGCCGTGTTCATGGCGCGGATCTCGCCGGCGAGCCGCTCGGTGGTCACCCGCAGTTCGCGGAAGGTGTCGGCGACGGCGCCGAGCTCGTCGTGCCCTCTGTAGTGGATGTCGTACGACAGATCGCCGTTCAGGAGTGCCCGCGCGCCCGCGGAGACCTCGCCGAGGGGGCGGGTGATGGAGCGGCGCAGGGCCAGCGCGAGGAGCGTGACGACGACCAGTACGAGCAGGGAACCGGTGAGGTCGCGCCCTTCGCGCGTCCACGCGGCGCCCAGTTCGTGGTCCGCCGTGTCGGCGAGTTCACGCGCGGCCCGGTCCTGGATGCCGCGCAGGGAGTCGATGCGGGCCTCGGAGACGGTCAGCCAGCGTGCGTACGAGACCCGTTCGAAGGCCTTCGGGTCGGGCGCGGCAAGGGCGTCGCGGACCGCGCGGACGGCTCGGCCGGGGGCTTGGAAGAGGGTGCGGTACAGCGCGGACTTCAGCTCGGCCGAGGTGGTCTGCCGGAAGGCGTCGAGCTGGGCCTCTTCGAGAGCGGGCCAGCGGCCTGCGGTGGCGGGGTGCCGGGCGGCGGGTTCGTCCAGCAGGACGGCCAGTTCGGCCCGGTCGCGTTCGGCGGCCTCGATGGCCTCCAGGAGTGCGATGTGGGCGTCGGCGGCGCGCCCCAGCGCCCTGGAGGGGCGACCGGACTCCAGTGTCGTGACCGTGTCGAGCAGGCTGTCCTCGGTGCTCTGGTACGCGCTCATCACGGCCCGCGGGGCGAGCGAGGCGGTGCCCGTCTGGGGGCGCAGCGCGTGCAGTTGGCGGCGTACGGCGTCGAGCGTGCCCGCGACGTCGATGCCGTGCCAGGAGCCGGCGCGGTCGGTGGCCCGCTCCAGCGCGCGGTCGGTGGCCCGCTCCGCGGCGGCCCGTTCTTCGAGGGTGTCCGGTCCGGGGCGCAGCCGGGCGAGCACGGCGGCGATCCTTTCCCGGGCCACGGCGTCGGAGACATCGGTGGTCGCCAAGGACACCTGCGTCGCGTCGCGGAAGTCGCGCAGGCTGCGCGCCTCCTCCTGCTGGGCCAGGGCTCCGAGGGCGGTGAAGGCCAGCAGCGCGGTCACCGGCAGCAGCACGAGCAGCATGAGCTTGCGGCCGACGCGCAGGCGCGCGAGGAGTGGGGGGCGCTTCATGACCGGGTCCCGCCGTCCGGTGGGCCCGAGGTGGGGTCGGCATGTTGTCGGCTTGCGGCAGGGCGGCTCATGACTCGCCCTGCGGGTAGCCGTCGTGGGCGGCCAGGTCCTTGTCGATGGCCGCGACCGCCTGGTCCAGCGCCTGGCGGACCGGAGCCCCGTCGAGCATGATCCTCGCGAAGGCCCGGGAGAAGGCGTCGGTGATCGCCGGATACGCGGGCGTCCGCGGCCGCGGCACCGCGACCCCGTTCCTCAACTGCTCGATGAACAGCCGCTCGGGGCCCTTCGTCCCGAACCGCGGCGACAGCCGCACCGCGCTGTTCGTCGCCGGGATCGCGCCGTTGGCCACGCTCATCCGGTACACCTGCTCGGGCTTCAGCAGATGGGCGAGGAAGCGCCAGACGGCGTCGCCGTCACCGGCGTTCGACGTGATGCCCCACTGCCAGGAGCCCATCCCGGTGACGGTCCCTCTGCCGAAGTCGGGGAGCGGTACGAGGGCGACGTCGCCGGGGAACGCCTTGGTGAATTCGCCGTACTTCCAGTTCCCCACCCAGGAGATGACGCTGCGGCCGGCGGCGAACGCCCTGCCGTCCTTGTCGGGGTCGACGAGCCCGTCCTTCTGCCAACTCTGCAGGACGGTGAGCGCTGTGACCGACTCCGGGCCGTTGAGGTAGCCGTCGGCCGTGCGGTAGTGGACGGGGTCGACAAGGGCGCCGCCCGCGGACTCCACGGCGGGCGCGAAACCGTAGGTGTTCCACTCCTCGCCGGGCGCCACGTGGCTGAGCCGCAGGTCGAGCGGTCTGCGGACGCCACGGGCGCGCAATGTGTGCAGGATGCCGGTCAGTTCGGTGGCCGTCCACGCGTCGCCGATGCCCTTCGGGATGCGCACACCGGCCTTCTTCAGGACCGACGGGCGGACGAAAAGACCCATGCCGGAGTCGAAGGTGCTGATGCCCCAAAGCCGTCCGGCGTAGGTGCCCTGCGCACGGATCGAGGGCAGCAGATCGGACCGCACGCTCTTTGGCACACAGGAGTCGATCGGCTTCAACTTGCCGGACCACGCATAGCTGTAGAGGTTCGGGCCGTTGAAGTCGAGCAGGTCGGGCAGATCGCCGCTGGCCGCGGCGGAGAGCACCAGATCGGTGTACGGGCGGGCCCTCGGAAGGGGGACCAGTTCGACCCGCACCTCTTTCTGCGCCCTGTTGAACTCCTCGGCCTGGCTGCGCAGTGTGCCGAACTCGCTGCTCTGTCCGGTGTGGTACCACACCGTGATGTGAGCGGTGCCCTCGATCCTTCCGTCGCAGGTCGTGTCGCCCCGTGCCGTCCTGCCCCTGTCCTCGCCGTGCCCCCCACCGCCACAGCCGGCCAGCACGAGGGCGGCGCCCAACACCCCGACGGTCAGGGCACGGTGCACCGGGCGTTTCCTCGGACTCCTGTACGGCGCCTTCATCGCGCACCCCCACTCGACCGAACGACACGGCCTTCCCAGGGCACCGCCATGCTACCGCCCGTGACGCACCACTGCGCTGAGTGAGCAGGAACCTGCGGAATGCGCAAGGGACTTGAGCACATTCCGGCTAGCCGGTAAGGACACACACCAGGTAGCCGGTAGCGACGGACCCGGCGGTTTCCGGCTAGCCGGAAAGCGCATTCGGGCAACTGTTGGCACCCTGTGTGCATGTCCATGCGCTGTCTCCTCGTCGATGACAGCGCCCGCTTCCTGGAAGCCGCGCGTACTCTGCTGGAGCGTGACGGGGTAGAGGTCGTCGGCGTCGCCTCGACGGGCGCGGAGGCACTCGCGCGAGCGGCGGAACTGGCACCGGACGTGGTTCTGCTGGACATCGAACTCTCCGACGGGGAGAGCGGCTTCGAAGTCGCGGAGCGGCTCACGCGGAGCGTCTCGGCCAATGTCATCCTCATCTCCACACACCCCCAGGACGACCTTCACGAACTCGTCGCCGCCAGCCCGGCCCGCGGCTTCCTGCACAAGTCCCTGCTGTCGGCACGGGCGATACGGGAACTGCTGGGCGCCGCACCCTGACACCCCGAGCACCTGGAATTCGCCGGAGACGAGCCATTGCGGCAACAGGTGTTGTCGGGACTTGGTCAACACGCTTCAATGCGGTGGAACTTGGGGCCGTGCACGGCGACGTACGTGCGTGACCGCTTCCCGCGCGCCGACCCGGCGGCCCCGACGATCCGCCTCAGCGGCCTGACCAGCCGTTGCGAACATTCACAGAAAGGCCCCTGCATGCGGCACGGCACACAGCACGCGGACGTCGCCACGGCGGAACTGGAGACAGCCCTGCAAGGCGGGCCCTTCCATGTCGCGTTGCGCGCTGCGATAACCGCCCGCGGGCTGCCCCTCCAGCGTGTGCAGCACCACCTGTCGCGGTACGGGGTCAAGGTCGGGGTGACGAGCCTGAGTTACTGGCAGCAGGGCGCCAGGCGCCCGCAGCGCCCCGAGTCGCTGCGGGCCGTGCGCGCCCTGGAGGAGATCCTCCAGCTCCCGGACGAGTCACTGATCCGGCTGCTCTCCGAGGCCGACGAGCACTCCGGCCCGGAACGACCGGGCGGTCGCTCGTACCGCTCTTTGGTGGAGGCGTCCGGCGTACTGGAGCGACTGCTCGCCGAGTTGGAGGCGCCGGTCGACGGCGGGCTGCACACCATCGGCCACCACGAGCTCGTACGCATCGGCGGGCACCGCGAGCTGCTGGGCCGCGAATCGCACCACATAGTGCGCGCCCACCGGGATGGAGTGGACCGCTATGTGGCCATCCACCACGGCGACCCCGGGTGCGCGCCGGAGCGCATGACGGTGCGCGCGCTGGAGAACTGCCGCACAGGGCAGGTACGCCGGCACCACGAGACCGGGATCCTGGTGGCCGAGCTGCTCTTCGACACGCGACTGCGCGCAGGCGATACGTTCCTCTTCCGCTATGGCTTCGAGGACGGCACCGCCGGCACGTCCGGCGAGTACGTCCGCCGGTTCGGCTTCCCGGGCGGGCAGTACGCGCTCCAGGTGCGGTTCGCCGAGGAGGCCGTGCCCGCGCGCTGCCACCGCTTCACCCAGCATTCGGCCGCGGCCCCGCGCAGCGGCCGACAGGAGCTCGAACTGAGCGGACGGCACCGCTCGGTGCACCTGGTCGAGCCACGGGTGCGGTCGGGGATCGTGGGGATCGGGTGGGACTGGGGGTGAGCGCCGGCGGCGTCCTGCCCGTCAGCCGGCCGGGCTCGCGACGATCGTGCCGCCCTTCGCCTCCACGGACAGTTCG
Organism: Streptomyces sp. SAS_270; assembly: GCF_052543295.1. Taxonomy (NCBI): domain Bacteria; kingdom Bacillati; phylum Actinomycetota; class Actinomycetes; order Kitasatosporales; family Streptomycetaceae; genus Streptomyces; species Streptomyces sp. SAS_270. The sequence continues at coordinate 70,909 of NZ_JBMNDS010000030.1, read as the reverse complement.
TCGAGCGAAGTGGTGGCCGGTGCGTGCAGCACCTTGCCCGTCATGGCGTCGAACTCACTGCCGTGACACGGGCAGGTGAGCTTCGTCCCCTCCAGCTTGTTGATGGGGCACCCGGCGTGCGTGCAGATCGTGCTGAACGCCTTCAGGGAGCCGTCCTCCGCCCGGCTGACCACCACGTTCTGATCCCGGTACAGCGTGGCGCCACCCTTGGGGACCTCGCTCTCCGCACCCAGCTCGGTCGGCTCGGTCAGCGCCGCGGACGTGGCGGCACCGTTGTCGGAGCACGCGGTGAGGGCGAACCCGGCGACCGGGGTGAGCGCCGCTCCTCGAAGGACGGTGCGACGACTCGCGGAGAAACGGCCGGACATGAGGTCTCCACTGCTCAGGGATCAATGCACCTTGACGATAACGGCAGGGATCAGTGCGCTTTGAGTCGGCCTGGGTGGGGCTGGGTCGGGCCGGGTCGGACATGGTCAGCCGCAGTCGGAGCGAGTTGGCCAGAGAAGACGTAAACGCTTGCGTAAGCGTTTACGTCTGCCGCCGAATGCGATACGTTCCCGACCACAGGACCCAGGGAGGGGACGCGATGGCAACGATGGCCGACGTCGCGCGCAGCGCGGGGGTGTCCGTCGCCACCGTCTCGCACGTGCTCAACGACACGCGTCCGGTACGCCCTCACACACGGCAGGCGGTGCTGGACGCCATCGACGAGCTGGGCTACTCGCACAACACCCTGGCCCGCTCGCTCGTGACCTCGCGCACGCGGTCGATCGGCCTCGCGGTATCGGCGATCAGCAACCCGTACTTCACGGAGATCCTCCAGGGCGTCGAGGCCGGGGCCCTGGAGCACGGCTACAGCCTGCTGATCGCCGATCCGCACGACGATCCCGCGCATGAGCGGAAGGTGGTCCAGCTGCTGCACGAACGGCGCGTCGACGGCATGATCGTCGCGCCCTCGGCGGAGCCGGACGCGCTGGTCGGCTATCTCGCGCAGCACGGCGTACCGACGGTGTTCCTGGACCGACTGGTCAAGGCTCCCGCCGATGCCGCTGCCGACGGGGTCGGGGATGGGGACCGAGATAGCGATGGCAACGGCGACGTACAGTCCGCGACCCCCGTCGTCGGCTCCTTCCACTTCGATCAGGTCTGCACCGAGAACGCCCAGCCCGTCACCCGGCTGGTCACCCATCTCGCCGGCCTCGGGCACAAACGCATCGGCCTGGTCGCGGGCCTGCCCGGGCTCAGCACCACCACCGAGCGGATCTCCGGCTACCGGATCGGCCTGGCGCACGCCGGACTGCCGTACGACGAACGGCTCCTGGTGCCCGGCGACTCGACGACGGAGACCGCCGAGCACGTCGCGGGTGGCCTGCTGTCGCTCGCCGCGCCGCCGACCGCCCTGGTCACCGCCAACAACACGATGACCATCGGCGCGCTGCGTGCCCTGCAGGCGCGGGGCCTGTCCGTGCCGGACGACATGGCGTTGTGCTGCTTCGACGACTTCGCCTGGGCGGACCTGTTCGCGCCCCGGCTGACCGCGATCTCCCAGCCCAGCAAGGAGATCGGCGCCGAGGCCGTACGGCTGCTGTTGGACCGGCTGGCGTCGCCGGGCCGCCCGGGCCGTACGGTCCGGCTCCCGTGCACGTTCGTCCACCGCACCTCGTGCGGCTGTCCGGCGAGTACCAAGGCAGACAACCAGGATTCCGAAAGCCCCGAAAGCCCCGCGAGACCTCAAAGCCGCAGAAGCAGTGGACGTCGTGAGAGCCGTGAGAAAGGACCCATGTCGTGATCGTCGTCGCCGGTGAGGCCCTGATCGACCTGGTACCGCAGGGCGCGGGCGCACTCGCGGGCCTGCTGCCGGCACGCGGCGGCGGCCCCTACAACACGGCGGTGGCGCTGGGACGGCTCGGCTCCCCCACGGCCTTCTGCTCCCGGATCTCGTACGACGCCTTCGGTGACGCCCTCGTGAGCGGGCTGCGCGAGGCCGGCGTCGACGTGTCCTCGGTGCAGCGCGGCGGCGAGCCGACCACCCTGGCGGTCGCCACGATCGGCACGGGCGGCTCCGCCGCGTACTCCTTCTACGTCGAGGGCACGGCGGACCGCCTCTTCAGGACACCGGACCGCCTCCCGGACGGCACGAGGGCGGTGTCCTTCGGCACCTGCTCGCTGGTCCTGGAACCCGGCGCGAGCGCGTACGAGGAACTGATGCGGAGCGCGGCCGCGCAAGGCGTGTTCACGGCACTCGACCCGAACATCCGGGCGGGGCTGATCCCCGACGCGGACGCCTACCGGGCCCGGTTCAAGAGCTGGCTGCCGTCGGTGGCGCTGCTCAAACTCTCCGAGGAGGACGCGCGGTGGCTGGGCGGCTCCCCGCACGAGTGGCTGGCGTCCGGTCCTTCCGCGGTGGTGGTCACCCGGGGCGGCGACGGACTGACCGTCTTCACCCAAGGCGGCGCCGAGTACGCGGTGCCGGGCGAACCGGTCGACGTGGTGGACACCATCGGGGCAGGTGACACGGTGAACGCGGCCCTGCTGCACGGCCTGGCCGCCCGCGACGCGCTCTCCCCCACGGCGGTTGCGGAGCTGGGCGCCGAGGGCTGGACCGAGCTGCTTCGGTTCGCCGCCCGCGCGGCGGCGATCACCTGCTCGCGAGCGGGCGCAGAACCGCCGTACGCCCACGAACTGGCCTGAGTGCCGATCTGATACCCGCTGCGGCCGGCCGGGCCCCCGCTGACGGCCGGCCGTCAGCCCCTGACCGCCCGCAATGACCCGGGCTGCCGTCCGTTGAGCCGGTCGAGCGCGCTCGCGGTGGCGTCATCGGCGGGCAGATGGACGACCATGCGCTGACCGTCGTCGGGGAGCGCGAGTGTCTCGTAGGCGAGGCGCAGGGTGCCCGCTTCGGGGTGGACCACGACATCGGATCCGGTGCGCCGGGGCATGGCCGGGACCGCGGTCAGCCGGTCGCTGAAGGGGGCGCCCGCGGTGACCGTCAGCTCGTCGGCCAGCGCGGCGACGTACGGATCCTGCAGCGCGGCCTCGTGTCGCAGATGGGCGACCTGCTCGTCAGCCAGCCGGTCCCAGCCGGGAAAGACGGTGCGGGCCCGCTCGTCGGTGAAGACGTAGCGGAGCATGTTCGGCTGCCCGGCGTCGAGCAGGCCGAGCGGTCCGGCGAGCCGCTCGTAGCCCGCGGTGTACGCGAGGACGTCGCCGATCCAGTTGAGCAGCACGGCGGGGGTGGGTTCCAGGCGGTCGAGCATGGCGCGCAGACCTGCGCGCACGGTCCGGGTGGGCGGCACCGCCTGCGCGCAGAAGACCAGGTCGCCGCCGGCCTCCTTGGCGAGGCGGCGCAGCAGGATGCGGTCCTGGACGGACAGGTGGAGCGCGTCGGCGAGGGCGCCGAGGACCTGGGGCGAGGGGTTACGGTCGCGGCCCTGTTCGAGGCGGGTGACGTACTCGACGCTGACGCCCGCGAGGATGGCCAGTTCGGAGCGGCGCAGGCCGGGGGTGCGGCGCCGCGGGCCTGCGGGCAGCCCAGCCTCGACGGGGCTGACGGCCTCGCGGCGGCTTCGCAGAAAGGCGCCCAACTCGTTGTCGCTCACCCTCGCAACGTACCTCGCGGACGCCGTCGGATCGTGTCCCTCTCACTACCACTCTCAGCGCGGCCTCCCTCCCGCCCGGCGGCCCGCCCAGGGTGGAGCCATGACACAGGACAACTCCCCGAACACCACCGCCGCGGCTTCCGTCACCACGCTGCCGCTCTCGCCCGGCGACTGGGGCTTCGACCCGCTCCACTCGGCCGTCAATTTCACCATCCGCCACCTCGGGATCGCCAAGGTGCGGGGCCGCTTCCGCGAGCTGACGGCCACGCTGTACGTCGGTGAGGCGGCCGACGACGTCAGGGTGAGCGCCGAGATCGCGCTCGCCTCCATCGACACCGGGAACCCGGATCGCGACGCGCACACGCGCTCGGCCGATCTGCTCGACGTCGAGAAGCGCCCGATGATGACGTTCCGCTCGACGCGGGTGTCCGGTGCGGGCGACGACTGGTCGATGGCGGGCGAGCTGACCATCGGGGACGTGACCCGTCCGGTGACGCTGGCCGTCGAGTTCGGCGGGGTCGGCGACTCCCCCGTGGACGGAAGGAAGCACGCCGGGTTCGAGGCGACGGGCGAGATCCGGCGCAGCGACTTCGGCCTGGACTTCGGGGGCGGCATGCTCGGCGATGTGGTGAAGATCCAGTTGGACATGGAGTTCCTGGAGCCCGACGCCGGCTGATCGGATCCCTGACCGGCTGATACGACAACGCGGCGCGCTCCACGGGAAGTTCCCGCGGGGCGCGCCGCTGTGTCGCTGGGTCGCCTGGGCGACCACCTGACCTGCCTGGCTTCGGTCAGGTTCAGGCCTTGCGGGCGGCCCGAGTCGCCTTCTTCGCCGGGGCCGTCTTCTTGGTGGCTCCGGCCGCCTTCTTGGCGGTGGTGGTCTTGGCGGCGGTGGTCTTGGCCGTCGCCGTCTTCTTCGCCGTCGCCGTCGACTTGGCCGCCACGGTCTTCTTGGCGGCCGTCTTGCGTACGGCCCTCACCGGGGCGGCGTCGCTGATGCGGTCGGCGCCCAGGATCTCGCGCAGGAACTTGCCCGTGTGGCTGGCCGGAACCCCGGCGACCTCCTCGGGCGTGCCCTCCGCGATGACGAGTCCGCCGCCGTTGCCCCCTTCGGGGCCCATGTCGACGACCCAGTCCGCCGTCTTGATGACGTCGAGGTTGTGCTCGATGACGATGACGGTGTTGCCCTTGTCGACCAGGCCGGACAGCACCGTGATCAGCTTGCTGATGTCCTCGAAGTGCAGACCGGTGGTCGGCTCGTCGAGGACGTACACCGTGCGTCCCGTGGAACGCTTCTGCAGTTCGCTCGCCAGCTTGACGCGCTGGGCCTCGCCGCCGGAGAGGGTCGGTGCCGACTGGCCGAGCCGGACGTATCCGAGGCCGACGTCGTTGAGCGTCCTGAGGTGGCGGGCGATGGCGGGCACGGCCTCGAAGAAGTCGAGCGCCTCCTCGATGGGCATGTCGAGGACCTCGGAGATCGACTTGCCCTTGTAGTGGACCTCCAGGGTCTCCCGGTTGTAGCGCGCCCCGTGACAGACCTCGCAGGGGACGTACACGTCCGGCAGGAAGTTCATCTCGATCTTGATCGTGCCGTCGCCGGAGCAGTTCTCGCAGCGGCCGCCCTTGACGTTGAAGGAGAAGCGGCCGGGCAGATAGCCCCGCACCTTCGCCTCGGTCGTCTCGGCGAACAGTCTGCGGACGTGGTCGAAGACTCCGGTGTACGTCGCCGGGTTGGACCGGGGCGTACGGCCGATGGGCGACTGGTCGACGTGCACGACCTTGTCGACGAGGTCGTCGCCCTCCACGCGCGTGTGCCGTCCGGGCACGTTGCGCGCACCGTTCAGCTCGCGGGCCAGGTGTGTGTACAGGATGTCGTTGACCAGCGTCGACTTGCCGGAACCGGACACGCCGGTGACGGCAGTGAGGACGCCCAGCGGGAACGACACGTCGATGTCCTGGAGGTTGTTCTCCCGGGCTCCGTGCACCGTGAGCCTGCGGCTCGGGTCGGCGGGGCGGCGGACGTCAGGAGTGGGGATCTCCCTCTTGCCCGACAGGTACTGCCCGGTGATCGACTCGTCGTTGGCCAGCAGTTCCTTCAGGGATCCGCTGTGCACGACCTTGCCGCCGTGCTCACCGGCGCCGGGACCGATGTCGACGACCCAGTCGGCGACCTTGATGGTGTCCTCGTCGTGCTCGACGACGATGAGCGTGTTGCCCATGTCCCGCAGCCGCACCAGGGTCTCGATCAGCCGGTGGTTGTCCCGCTGGTGCAGACCGATGGAGGGCTCGTCGAGGACGTACAGGACGCCGACGAGTCCGGAGCCGATCTGGGTGGCCAGGCGGATGCGCTGGGCCTCGCCGCCGGAGAGCGTGCCGGCCGCGCGGTTCAGCGAGAGGTAGTCCAGGCCGACGTCGACCAGGAACCGCAGCCGTTCGTTGACCTCCTTGAGCACCCGCTCGGCGATCTTCTTGTCGCGGGCGTTCAGCTTCAGCTCGCCCAGGAAGTCGGCGCAGTCGCTGATGGACATCGCCGAGACCTCGGCGATCGACTTCTCCATGACGGTGACCGCGAGGACGAGCGGCTTCAGACGCGTCCCCTCACAGGTGGGGCAGGGCACCTCGCGCATGTAGCCCTCGAAGCGCTCACGGCTGGCGTCGCTCTCGGCCTCGCCGTGCCGCCTCTTGACGAAGGGGACGGCCCCTTCGAATCCCGTGGTGTAGACGCGCTCGCGCCCGTACCTGTTGCGGTACCGGACCTCGATCTGCGTCTTGTGGCCGTAAAGGAGGGCCTTCTTGGCGCGCTGCGGAAGGCCGGCGAAGGGAATGTCGGTCCGGAATCCCAGCGCGTCGGCGAGGGCGCCGATGAGCCTCCCGAAGTAGTCCTTGGTGTGCCCGTGCGACCAGGGGTGGATGGCGCCCTCGTCGAGGGACTTGTCCTCGTCCGGGATGATCAGCTCGGGGTCGACCTCCATGCGCGTACCGATACCGGTGCACTCGGGGCAGGCGCCGAAGGGCGAGTTGAAGGAGAAGGAGCGGGGCTCCAGCTCCTCGAAGGACAGGTCGTCGTACGGGCAGTACAGGTGCTCCGAGTACATGCGCTCGCGCTCGGGGTCGTCGGCGGGCAGATCGACGAAGTCGAGGACGACCATGCCGCCGGAGAGCCCGAGGGCGGTCTCCACGGAGTCGGTGAGGCGGCGCTTGGCGCCGTCCTTCACGGTGAGGCGGTCGACGACCACCTCGATGGTGTGCTTCTCCTGCTTCTTCAGCGTGGGCGGCTCGGTGAGCTGGATCGTCTCGCCGTCGACGCGAGCCCTGCTGTACCCCTTGGTCTGGAGGTCGGCGAAGAGGTCGACGAACTCGCCCTTGCGCTCACGCACCAGCGGCGAGAGGACCTGGAAGCGGCTGCCCTCCGGCAGCTCCAGGACCTTGTCGACGATGGCCTGCGGAGACTGGCGTGTGATGGGGCGGCCGCACTCGGGGCAGTGCGGCTTGCCGATGCGCGCGAAGAGCAGGCGCAGGTAGTCGTAGACCTCGGTGATGGTGCCGACCGTCGAGCGCGGGTTGCGCGAGGTCGACTTCTGGTCGATGGAGACCGCCGGGGAGAGGCCCTCGATGAAGTCGACGTCCGGCTTGTCCATCTGCCCGAGGAACTGCCGGGCGTACGAGGAGAGCGACTCGACGTAGCGCCGCTGCCCCTCGGCGAAGATCGTGTCGAAGGCCAGCGAGGACTTGCCCGACCCCGACAGGCCCGTGAAGACGATGAGCGAGTCGCGCGGGAGGTCGAGCGAGACATTCTTCAGATTGTGCTCGCGCGCTCCACGGACGATGAGACGGTCGGCCACGCCGGTCCGCACCTTTCTTGAGAGAAGTGACAGGGGCGAGGCCCCCGTCCTTTTTCAGACTAGGGGGAGCCACTGACAACGCCGGTTGGATTCCCTGGTTCACAACAATCCCGGGACCTCCAGCATGCCCGACGCCGCACCCGAGCCTATAGCACGCACATTCGAATTACGGCGCTCGTCGGCCACCTTCACCCAAACGTGTGGTGGGACTAGGGTCGGCCGCATGATTGATCATGTGCGCGACCTGGCGTCTGTACGTGACGCGACCGAACGGCTGCTCACCGCAGCCGCCAAACTGGACAACGCTTCCGTGCCCGAGCCGTCACGGCTTCCCGGCTGGAGCCGCGGCCATGTGCTCGCCCACCTGGCACGCAACGCGGACGCGCTCGTGAACGTGCTCGCCGGGCGTCCCATGTACGCCTCCGCCGAGACGCGGGACGCCGAGATCGAGCGGGACGCGCCGCGCCCCCTGGACGTACAACTCACGGACGTGCGCGAGAGTGCCGCCCGCTTCCAGGAGACGGGGGCCGAGCCCGCGGACTGGTCGCGGACCGTGGCGCTGCGCAACGGGGTCACGGACTCCGCGTCCCGGGTGCCGTTCCGGCGGTGGGTCGAGGTGGATCTGCATCATGTGGACCTCGGGATCGGGTACGAGCTCGAGGATCTGCCGGAGGAGTTCGTGGAGCGGGAGGTCGCGTTCCTCGCCGAGCGCTTCGCCGGGCACCCCGATGTACCGCCCACGCGGATCACTGACGGCACGCGCGCGTGGAGCACGGGCCGGGACACCGACGGCGGCTTCGACGTCACCGTGACCGGCCCCGCGCCCGCGCTGCTCGGCTGGCTCTCGGGCCGCCGCGACGGTTCGGCGCTGAGCGCCGGCGGCGGACCGCTGCCCGCACTTCCTCCGCTATAGGCTTGCCGCCATGACGTACAGCGGAGCGGTGAAGGTCGGCGGTCCTGCCGATGTGCATGAACTGCAGGACCTGATGATCTCCAAGGTCGCGGTCGGCCCGATGGACAACAACGCCTATGTGCTGCGCTGCCGGGCCACCGACGAGCAGCTGCTGATCGACGCGGCCAACGACGCCTCGACCCTGCTCGCGCTGATCGGTGACGACGGCATCGCGTCCGTCGTCACCACGCATCAGCACGGCGACCATTGGCAGGCGCTCGCGGAGGTCGTCGCGGCCACCGGCGCGCGTACCTACGCGGGCCGGGAGGACGCCGAGGGCATCCCGGTGCCGACCGACGTACCGGTCCAGGACGGCGACACGATCCGGGTGGGGCGCGTCGAACTGACCGCGCGCCACCTGGTGGGCCACACACCGGGTTCCATCGCCCTGGTCTACGACGACCCGCACGGGCACCCTCATGTGTTCACGGGGGACTGTCTGTTCCCGGGTGGTGTGGGCAACACACGTAAGGATCCGAAGGCGTTCGCCAGTCTGATCCGCGACGTCGAGACGAAGATCTTCGACGTGCTGCCGGACGAGAGCTGGGTCTACCCGGGCCACGGCAACGACACGACGCTGGGCGCGGAGCGGCCGCATCTGCCGGAGTGGCACGCGCGGGGCTGGTGAGTCCCGCCCCGCCCGGAGCGCAGGTGTCGGGGCGACGCGCGGGATGCTGATGAGGCGTCGGGCGACCGGCGCGGAGCGCGCGGTCACGCGCGCTCCCACGCGCCCCGTGTGAACCGAGCGCACGCACCGGTGCCATGCACGCGCTCCCGGCGCTCGCATTGGCGCAGTCCACTGAAAGCAGCCCCGCACAGGAAGACGGCTCCTGCGCGGAACGGGCCGCCGGCCTTCCGATCCCCGCCCTCGGCCGGCGGCCCCGGCATACCGTCCCGGTCGGTGTTCACAGGAACGCAACACCCGTTCCCACTATGCGGACAGTTGCCGCCGTGACCTCGACAAACAGGAGGGTGCACTGCCACTCTCCCGCCATGTACATAGCCCGAAGCGCCCTGCGCCGCACCGTCTCCGCCGCCGTCGTCGGTCTGCTCGCCACCGCGGTCGGCTGTGCTCCGCAGCCGTCGACGACGGCGTCCGACAAGGCCTCCGCTTCCGGCAAGCAGACCTGCGCGAAGGGCAAGTTGGGCACGCAGACGTCCGGCAAGCTGACGATCGCGACCGACGAGCCCGCCTACGAGCCGTGGTTCAAGGACGACAAGCCCGCCAACGGCGAGGGGTTCGAGTCGGCGGTCGCGTACGCCGTGGCGAAGCAGCTGGGCTACGCCAAGGGCGATGTCGTCTGGCAGAGCATCCCCTTCAACAAGGCTTTCGCACCCGGCGAGAAGACGTTCGACTTCGACATCAACCAGGTGTCGATCAGCGCCGAGCGCAAGAAGGCCGTGGACTTCTCGTCGGGCTACTACGACGTCCGACAGGCCGTCATCGCGCTGAAGGGCTCCAAGGCGGCGAAGGCGACGAGCATCGCGGACCTCAAAGGCCTGAAGCTGGGAGCCCAGGTGGGCACCACCAGTCTCGACTACCTCAGCGACGTGGTGAAGCCGACCCGGGAGGCCGCCGCGTACGCCAAGAACGACCAGGCCAAGGCCGCGCTGAAGAACGGTCAGGTCGACGCCATCGTCACCGACCTGCCGACCGCGTTCTACATCACGGCGGCCGAGGTGACGAACGCGAGGATCGTCGGGCAGTTCGAGAACCAGGGCGGTACACCCGAGCAGTTCGGGCTCGTTCTCGACAAGGGCAGCGCGCTCACCTCCTGCGTGACCGGCGCCGTGGACGCCCTGCGCAAGGACGGCACGCTCGCGGAGATCGAGAAGCAGTGGCTCTCGGACGCGGTCGACGCCCCGGTGCTGAAGTGACGGTCACCAAGGAGGAGTCCGGCCAGGAGGGCGCGGACGACAAGGGTGACATGCCCGGCGCGGGCGACGGCTATGTCCCGTCACCGCGGCGGCTCGAACGCGAGCGCTACAAGACCGCCCGCGCCCGACGTGCCACGGCGATCGCGGCGCTGTCGACCCTCGTCACGGGTGTCGTCCTCTACCTCGTCGTGGTCAGCGCGCCCGGCTGGCAGGTGACCAAGGAGACGTTCTTCAGCGGCCAGTACGCGCGCGAGGCGTTCCCCAAGGTCCTCGAAGGGCTGTGGCTGAACGTCCGGCTGCTGCTGGTGTGCGGCGCCGCCGTCATCGTCCTCGGCATGCTGATCGCCGTCGCCCGCACGCTGCGCGGCCCGGTGTTCTTTCCGCTGCGGGTGCTGGCGGCCGCGTACACCGACTTCTTCCGCGGGCTCCCGCTGATCATCAACCTGATCATCGTGGTCCTGGGAGTTCCCGCGCTGCGTCTGCAGGGCGTGACCGTCGACCCGGTGCTGCTCGGCGGCACCGCGCTGACCCTGACGTACTCGGCGTACGTCGCCGAGGTGTTCCGCGCCGGCATCGAGTCCGTCCATCCCTCGCAACGTGCGGCGGCCCGCTCACTCGGCCTCAGCAACCGACAGGCGCTGCGCTACGTAGTGCTGCCCCAGGCCGTACGGCGCCAGGTGCCGCCCCTGCTCAACGACCTGGTGTCGCTCCAGAAGGACACCGGGCTCGTGTCGATCGGCGGCGCGATCGACGCCGTTCGCGCGGCCGACATCATCGAGGGCCGCAGCCTCAACTTCACGCCGTACATCGTCGCGGGCCTGCTCTTCGTGGCGCTGACCATCCCGATGACCCGCTTCACGGACTGGGTCACGGCCCGTATGGACCGCCGGCGGGCTCAGGGAGGGACCATATGACCGCCACCCCCGACGCCTCCCCCGTCCTGCGGATGGAGTCCGTCCGCAAGGCCTTCGGCAGCTCCGTCGTGCTGCGGGACGTCGATCTGGAGGTCGCCCCGCACACGGTGACCGCGCTGATCGGCGCGTCCGGATCCGGCAAGTCGACGCTGCTGCGGTGCACGAACCTCCTGGAGGAGATCGACGACGGCGCGATCTGGCTGGACGGCGAGGAGATCACCGACCCGCGGGCCGACCAGGATGCGGTACGCCGCCGGATCGGTGTGGTCTTCCAGGCCTACAACCTCTTTCCGCACATGACCGTGCTGGAGAACATCACGCTCGCGCCGCGCCGTGTGCACGGCGTGGACCGGGCGGACGCGGAGTCGCACGCCCGTGAGCTGCTCGACAGGCTCGGGCTCGGCGCGAAGGCGGACGAGTACCCGGACCGGCTGAGCGGCGGCCAACAGCAGCGGGCGGCGATCGTCCGCGCCCTTGCCGTACGCCCCCGACTGCTGCTCCTGGACGAGATCACCGCTGCCCTCGACCCGGAACTCGTGGGCGAGGTGCTCACCGTCGTGCGGGACCTGAAGGACGACGGCATGACCATGGTGCTGGCCACGCACGAGATGGGCTTCGCCCGCGAGGTCGCGGACCAGGTCTGTTTCCTGGACGGCGGCACGGTGCTGGAGCACGGCACGGCCGAGGAGATCTTCGGGGACCCGCGCGAGGAGCGCACCCGGCAGTTCCTGCGGCGCATCGTGGAGGCGGGACGGCTCTGAACCGGGGCCGGCCGACCCGGGGCAGCCCGTCACGCCGTCAGGCGTCCACCTGCCCCGGCCCCGCCAGCGCGGCCACCCGCTCCACCGCGAACGCGTACCCCTGCACGCCGCACCCCGCGATGACGCCGTCGGCACGCTGCGAGACGTACGAGTGGTGCCGGAACTCCTCGCGCTGGTGGATGTTGGAGATGTGGACCTCCACCACTGGAAGGCCGTCACAGGTGTTGAGCGCATCCAGGATCGCGACGGAGGTGTGCGAGTAGGCGGCCGGGTTGATGACGATTCCGGCGTGGTTCAGACGGGCCTCGTGAATCCAGTCCACCAACTCGCCCTCGTGGTTGGACTGGCGGAAGTCCACCGTGCCGCCGTGCGCGGCCGCCGCCTTGGCACAGAGCGCCTCGACGTCGGCGAGCGTGTCGGAGCCGTAGATCTCCGGCTGACGCTGCCCGAGCAGATTGAGGTTGGGCCCGTTGAGAATCATGATCGGGGCGTTGGCGAGGGTGCGGGGCACGGTTCCTCCGGTCCTTCTGGTCGGCCGGCCCGTCTGAGGACCGCTGCTCAGACCCGGTTTATCACGGTGCGCCGACGCTGCCACGGCCCGTACCCTCCCGCCATGACCACACCGCCGCACCCTCCGTCGTATCCCCCCAAGCCCTCGCCCGGCGACCGCATAGCCGTGATCTCGCCCTCCTCGGGACTCCCGGGACTCTTCCCGCTCCCCCACGAACTGGGCCTGGAGCGGCTGCGCAAGGAGTTCGGCCTCGAACCGGTCGAGTATCCGGCGACCCGGAAGATGGGTTCGACGCCGCGGGAACGGGCCGACGACATCCACGCGGCGTTCGCCGACCCGACGGTCACGGCGGTGATCGCCTCGATCGGCGGCGACGACCAGATCACCGTACTGCCGCTGCTGGATCGGGAGTTGCTCCGCGCGCATCCCAAGCCGTTCTTCGGGACGAGCGACAACACGAACCTGCTGGCGTATCTGTGGAACGCCGGAATCGTCGGGTACCACGGCGCGAGCGTGATGTGTGAGCTGGGCCGTCCCGGTGCCATGGATCCGCTGACGACGGCGTCGCTGCGGGCGGCACTCTTCACGTCCGGACCGTACGAACTCCTGCCCGCCGAGCGCTTCGGGGTCGTCAACCGCCCCTGGGAGGACCCCGCGACCTTCGATTCCGAGCCCGAGACGGAACCGGGCGGCGGCTGGACCTGGCACCGGCCCGACCGAGTCGTCGAGGCCCGCTCCTGGGGCGGCAACATCGAGATCCTGTCGTGGCTGCTCATGGCGGACCGCGAGATCGCGCACGACCCTTCCGTGTACGACGGCCATGTGCTGTTCCTGGAGACCTCGGAGGACATGCCGAGCGCCAACGACGTCTTCTGGATCCTGCGCAGCATGGGTGAGCGCGGACTGCTGGGGCGTTTTCCCGCGCTGCTGATGGGCCGCCCCAAGACCTGGTCCTTCGAGCACCCCAATGACGCCGAGGCGAGGGCGCGTTACGCGCGTGAGCAGCGCGAGGCCGTCCTCAAGGCGGTCGGTGTGTATGCGCAAGACATGATGGTCGTCTTCGATGTGGACTTCGGTCATACCGATCCGCAACTCGTCATCCCCTACGGCGGCACGATTCGCGTCGACGGTCCTGCCCGGCGCATCACGGTCACGTACTGAGCGGCACCCGCCTCCGCACGCCCCCGTAACCGCCGGTCACCGTGGGTAGTTGACGCGGCATGCACGACGTACGCTCCGTAAGGGCGCCTTCCATGCTCCGGCTCGCGGCGGCCTCGCTCGCCGGGACGGCCATCGAGTTCTACGACTTCTTCGTCTACGGGACGGCGGCCGCACTGGTCCTGGGGCCGCTGTTCTTCCCGACGTTCTCACCGCTGGCGGGGACGCTGGCGGCCTTCGGGACGTTCGGCGTCGGGTTCGTCGCGCGCCCCCTCGGTTCGGTGCTGTTCGGGCACATCGGGGACCGGCACGGGCGGCGGCCGGTGCTCGTCGCCTCGCTGCTGCTGACCGGCACGGCGACGGTCGCGGTCGGCTGCGTGCCGACGTACGACACGATCGGTACGGCGGCTCCCGTACTCCTTCTTGTGCTGCGTTTTCTGCAGGGGCTCGGGCTCGGCGGGGAGTGGGGCGGCGCGGTGCTGCTGACGGCGGAGCACGCGCCCGCCGGGCGGCGGGGGCTGTGGTCGAGCTTCCCGCAGATCGGACCGTCGCTGGGGTTCGTGCTGGCCAACGGCGTGATGCTGGCGCTGTCCGCGGGGCTGTCCGACGCGCAGTTCGCGGCGTGGGGGTGGCGGGTGCCGTTCTGGGCGGCGGGGGTGCTCGCCGCGGCGGGGCTGTGGCTGCGCAGTTCGCTCGTGGAGAGTCCGCGGTTTCTCGAAATGCGGGAGCACGCGCGCGTGCCGCTCGCCGAGGTGGTGCGCGACCACTGGCGGCTGGTGCTGCTGACGGCCGGTGGACTCGCCGTCGGGTACGCGGTGTTCTACGCCGTGACGACCTGGGCGCTCGCCTACGGCGTCGAACAGCTCGGTGTGAGCCGTACCGTGATGCTGGCCTGCATCATGTCCGCGGTCGTGGTGAAGGGGTCCCTGACACCGCTGGTGGCGGTCCTCGGCGACCGCTACGGGCGGCGGCCGCTGTGTCTGGCGGGCTGCGCGGCCACCGCGCTGTGGATGTTCCCGATGATCGCGCTGCTGTCGACCGGGGAGCCGCTGCTGATGTTCCTCGGCTTCGTGGTGGCACTGATCGCGTTCGTCACGATGTTCGCCGTGATCGCCGCCTATCTGCCGGAGTTGTACGAGCCCCGGGTGCGCTGCACCGGTGCCGCGGTGGGCTACAACCTGGGCGGGGTGCTCGGGGGCGCGCTCACGCCGATCGTGGCGACGGCGGTGGCGAACGGGGAGCGGGTCCCCTGGGGTGTGGCGGCGTATCTGACGGGGATCGCGCTGCTCAGTCTGGGATGCTTCGCGCTGCTGCCGGAGACGCTTTCCATGCGGCGGCTGGCGGTGGCACCGGCCGCGGACTGACCGCCGCGGCCGTCGGTGCGCGCGAGGCAGCGCGCTCGGGACGGCAGCGCGGACTGCGCCCTTGTGCGCGCTAGGGGTTGATCGCCAGCTCCAGGTATGCGGCGAAGACGACCAGATGGACGCCGCCCTGCAGTGGCGTGGCCCGTCCGGGGACCACGGTCAGCGAACTCACCACCACGGTCAGCACGAGCAGCACCATGTGAGTGGAGCTCAGACCGAGGACGAGCGGTCCGGAGAGCCAGATCGTGGCGAGGGCGACTGCGGGGATCGTCAGGCCGATGCTGGCCATGGCGGAGCCGAGAGCAAGGTTGAGGCTGGTCTGCACCCGGTCGCGGCGGGCCGAGCGCAGCGCGGCGATGGTCTCGGGGAGCAGCACGAGCAAGGCGATGATCACGCCGACCACGGAGTGCGGCATACCGGCCGCCTCGACGCCGGACTCGATGGTGGGCGACACGCCTTTGGCGAGGCCGACGACGCCGACGAGGGCCAGGCCGAGCAGTCCCAGGCTGATCCCGGCGGTGCGGCCGGAGGGGGCGTCGGCATGCTCGTCGACGTCGATCACCTTGCCCTGTCGGGTGATCGGCAGGAAGTAGTCACGGTGGCGAACGGTCTGGGTCGCCACGAACAGCCCGTACAGGACCAGCGAGGCGAGTGCGGCGAAGGTGAGCTGGGCGGTGGAGAACTCGGGGCCCGGCTTACTGGTGGTGAAGGTCGGAAAGACCAGGCTGAGCGTGGCCAGCGTCGCGACGGTCGCGAGAGCGGCTCCGGTGCCCTCCGCGTTGAAGACCGCGAGTCCGTGCCGCAGCGAGGCGACGAGCAGACAGATCCCGACGATTCCGTTGCAGGTGATCATCACGGCTGCGAACACCGTGTCACGGGCCAGGGTCGAGCTCTTGTCGCCGCCGTCCGCCATCAGGGTGACGATGAGCGCGACCTCGATGATCGTGACGGCGACGGCGAGGACGAGTGAGCCGAACGGTTCGCCGACGCGGTGCGCGACGACCTCGGCGTGGTGGACGGCGGCCAGCACGGCGCCGGCGAGGACCAGGGTCACCAGGGCGACGGCCGCGCCGGGCAGCTCGCGGCCCCAGGTGAAGGCCAGCAGGACCACGGCGGCTGCGGGCACGACGGTCGTCCACCGGGCCATGAGCGATCGGATCCTGACGATCATGCAGTGATCGTCCCAGGCACGCTCGGGCCCCGCACTGCGGTGTCGCGGGGCCCGTCGCCGATTCGTGGCACTACTTCATCTCCGTCATCTCCTGGAGGTCGCAGTCGGTGAAGGACGGCGGCCTGGTGCACAGTGCGGCGATCTGCTGCGCCATCTTGCTCGTCTCGGGGTCGTTGCTGTTGCGCATGGCGTCCTCGTACGACGGGAACTCGATCACCACCACGTAGTGGTTGGGGTTGCCGCGGTCGTGCAGGACCATGCGGTGGGTGGGGCCGCCGCTGCCACCCGCGGAGCGCTGGTCCGCCTCCTCGACGAGCTGCCGCATCTCGTCGATGCGCTCGGTCTCGAAGTCGATGATCTGTACGAACTTCATGGCTGCCTCCGCTCGGTCGGCGTTCCCCGGCCGAAGAACGCTCAAGACCAAGCAAGCACCGGGAGCGGAACCCGGCAATTCGCCGCGCACCGCTCCCGGGGATGGTTGTTCCTACGTCTGACGTGGTCAGACGTCGATGCTGTCCTTCGGGGCGCTCTTGGCCACTTCGCGCGCCGCCTCCTTCTTGGAGGCCATCAGGCTGGTGATCGTGGTGACCACCAGGACCGCGCAGATCACGCCGAGCGAGACCGGGATGGAGATCTCGGGAACGTGGACGCCGGACTCGTGCAGCGCGTGCAGCACGAGCTTGACGCCGATGAAGCCGAGGATGACCGACAGGCCGTAGCTGAGGTGGACCAGCTTCCTGAGCAGGCCGCCGATGAGGAAGTACAGCTGGCGCAGCCCCATCAGCGCGAACGCGTTGGCCGTGAAGACGATGTACGGGTCCTGGGTCAGGCCGAAGATCGCGGGGATGGAGTCGAGTGCGAACAGGACGTCCGTGGTGCCGATCGCGAGCATCACGACCAGCATGGGCGTCATGACGCGCTTGCCGTTCTGCTGGATCCACAGCTTGGTGCCGTGGTAGCGGTCGGCCACACCGAAGCGTCGCTCGGCGGCCTTGAGCAGCCGGTTCTCCTCGAACTCCTCGTCCTCCTCGTCGGCCCGGGCTTCCTGGATGAGCTTCCAGGCGGTGTAGATGAGGAACGCGCCGAAGATGTAGAAGACCCAGGCGAAGCTCGCGAGGATGGCGGCGCCCGCGGCGATGAAGATCGCGCGCAGGACGAGCGCTATGAGGACGCCGACGAGGAGCACTCGCTGCTGGTACTGCGTGGGAACCGAGAACTTCGCCATGATCAGGACGAAGACGAAGAGGTTGTCGACGCTCAGGGACTTCTCGGTGATGAAGCCGGCGAAGAACTCCCCGGCAGGCTCTCCCCCGGAGAAGATGAGCAGACCGAGCCCGAACAGTGCGGCCAGGGCGATCCAGACGACCGTCCAGATTCCGGCTTCCTTGATGGATACGTCATGGGGTTTGCGGCCGATGAAGAAGTCGACCGCGATGAGGGCGGCAAGGCCCACGATGGTCAGGACCCACAGGGTCACGGAAACATTCACTGCGCCTCCGGCAGTACGTAACGGCAGATGTCAGCGTCGTCGCTGCCGGAGGTCTCTTCCACCCGAGGCGCCGGGGCGCGTGATGCGTCCGGTGCCTGCGGGCCGACGCCCCGGGATCTGGCCTGATCCGTATTGACGGGTACGCCGCAGTAGATAGGGAGTACTCCCCTCCGTGTGGAAAAGAGTACCTGAATTACCAAGGAAAGGTAAAGTGAAGAGTAAATGAACAACCGAAGTCCCTGGTCAGGGCGCTTTACCGATCCTTGACGCAGGCTGGCTTGGCGTCAGCGGCCCCATGAACGACGGGCTGTCGACACCTGGGTGAGCACGTGCTGGAGCACCTGGCTGCCGGGCGGGACGAGGGAGGGCTCGTACGTCCACGCGTGCCCGACCCACGGGTCGGCCAGGTGATCGTCGGGCACCGGCGTGAGGCGCATCAGCGCACGCCACAGCGGGTCGAGCAGCGGCCCGTAGGCAGCGGCGTCCTCCCGGTCGGCGACCATCATCAGGTGGACGCCGACGGCCGGTCCCTCGTCCGCGAGGTAGCGCAGCTGGGTCACCGCCCGGTCGTCGAAGCCGTGCGGGAAGTCGTTGACGATCAGCAGTTGCTCGGCGGTGTCGAAGCCGGGCGGCAGCGAGTCGGCCGCGCCGCCGCGCACCGCCATCTGCACCAGGTCGACGCGCTGGGTGAGCCGGGCAAGGACGTCGGCCACACCCGCGGCACCGGCGGCCGGCGGACCGGCGAGCACACCGGAGCGCACCAGCGGCGCGAGGGAGGACGCTCCGGAACCGGCCGGGTCGATCACATGCACCGTGAAGTCGCCGGCCGGATAGACGGCGAGCAGCCGCGCGGCCTGCGCCACCGCCGTGTCCATGGCCAGGCGGCGCAACTGGTCGGAGTCGGCGAGCGAATCGTCGCGGGAGGTGCGGCCGCTGTCGATCCACAGGCCGCGCTCCAGCGGGAGCCGGACCAGCATCGGGATGCTCAGCCGCTCGCTCTCGGGCAGGCTGAGGCCGCCGAGGCGCACGGCCATGGGGACCTCCATCGGCACCCGATAGCCCTGCCAGACCGGGTTGTCCCAGCCCGCGTACGCCGCGGGCAGCGCGGGCTCGACCACCTCGGACTCGGCGGTGAGCTGGGCGAGGTCCCGGTCGAGGGCCGCCCTGGCCTGGTCGACCAGGTCGGCGTGCTTGGCCCGGGCCGCCTCGCGCGCGGCGTCCCCCTGTCCGCCGATACGGCTGCGCGGGTCGGACAGCACCCTGTCGAGCTCCTGCTCCAGGCGCGAGTCGGCGAAGTCCACGGCGCTGCGGTACGCGGCGGTGGCGCGGGCCAGGTCCTCGAACATGCCCCACACCTGGTTGTAGAGCCGCTCCTCCATGGACCAGCCGGTCGCGTCGCCCGCGACGGGCTGTGCGGGCTGCCCGGGCTGCGCCGGGGGTGCCGTCGGCGGGGGCGGAGGCGGCGCCACGTTCTGTCGGCGGGGGTGGCTGTAGTCGACGGGGCCGCCGGCGGTCGGCGCGGACGGCTGGGTGACCGCGGACGGGTCCGGTTGCGGGTGCCCGCCGGAGTGGCTCGGCTGCGCGGGCGTGCCGTTCCCGGAGGTGTTCTGGGGAGCGGCGTACGGCTGGTCCGGGCCCGCCGCGGAGGCGGCCGCCGTGCGTGAGCGGTCCCCGTCGGACGTGCGGGGCGGGGGCGCCGCGACGCTGCGCGCCAGGCCCTGGGCCACGGCTTCGTTGATGGTGCCCGCGAGCCGGCGGGCCTCGGGCAGGCCCTGGTCGGTGAGGAGTTCGGCGAGGCCGCCCGCGTATCCCTGGCCGACCGCGCGGACCTTCCAGGCGCCCTGGCGGCGGTAGAGCTCCAGGGCGACGACCGCCGACTCGGCGTCCAGCCCGGTGATGGTGTAACTGGCGACCTCGGAACCGTCGAGGCCGGTGACCGCGACGAAGGGGGCGGCGACGGCACCGAACCGGACCGGGCCGCCGACGCCGGACGGCAGTGCGAGCAGCACCGTGACACGGTGCACGCTCGCGGGCATGGCGTCCAGATCGAAGGCGAGGCGATGGTCGGCCGCCGCCTGCTTGGACACCTCCAGTCCGGGCAGCGTGGGCGCGCCCGGATGGGCGACCCATTCGACGCCGCGGACCTTGCCCTGCTCGTCGCTGAGCGTGGCCCCGGCCACGATCGGCTTCCCCGCCGACACGCGGACCTCAAGTCGGGCCTGGGAGAGCGGATGGTTCTGCCCCCGGACCAGCTCGGCCGTCATCGCCTTGTCCCCCTACGTCGCTTCGTGTGCTGCGTGCCCGCTGCCTACAGGTGCGGCAGGATCGCCGGCATCAGGTCCTGGAAGGTGCGGCCGTTGGCCGGGGTGCCGAGG
This sequence comes from Streptomyces sp. SAS_270, assembly GCF_052543295.1. Lineage (NCBI taxonomy): Bacteria > Bacillati > Actinomycetota > Actinomycetes > Kitasatosporales > Streptomycetaceae > Streptomyces > Streptomyces sp. SAS_270. Next base: position 50,895 of record NZ_JBMNDS010000030.1, on the reverse strand, counting down.
GCCGTCATCTGCCAGCCCGTGCCCGCCCGGTGGACCTTCGCCATGATCTGTGCCGTGTACTGGCCGCCACCCGCCAGCGTGTAGCGGGCGAGTTCCTGGCCGTTGGTCTCGTCGACCAGGCGGCAGAACGCGTTCTGCACCTCCTGGAACGTCTGCCCCGTGAAGGAGTTCACGGTGAAGACGATCTGGTCGATGTGGACCGGGATGCGCTGCAGGTCGACGAGGATCGCCTCGTCGTCGCCGCCCTGGCCGACCCCGCCGACGAGGTTGTCACCGGTGTGCCGCACCGAGCCGTCGTCGCTGACGAGGTGGCGGAAGAACACGACGTCGATGGGCTGCTTGTCCGCGAAGAGCACGGCGGAGGCGTCGAGGTCGATCTCCCGGGTGCGCGAGCCGAACAGCCCTCGCCGGGGGGCCGCCTGCCAGCCGAGCCCCATCCGCACCGCGGTCAGGGTGCCCCCGTCGTTCTTCTGCAGACTGATGGCCTGACCCTTGGTCATGTTGACCGTCACGCGCTGTTCCCCTCTCGAACTGTCCCCTGTTGCCGCGGAATCCGCGGATGACGAGAACCCTACGCAGCGGCACTGACAGTGCCGCACCCCGGGCCGTACTTTGTGTCGGTCTTGCAACACAGCGCGCAGACGCCGGGGATTCGGCGCGTGACCGAATCCCCGGGGGCAGGTCAGGCCTGTCCCGCCTCCTTCATCTGACGAAGTTCCTTCTTCATCTCGGAGACCTCGTCGCGCAGCCGGGCGGCGATCTCGAACTGCAGGTCCGCGGCAGCGGCGCGCATCCGCTCGGTCAGCTCCTCGATCTGCTCGGCGAGTTCGGCGGCGGGACGGTCGGTCGGCACCGTCTGCTTGCCCTTGCCCTTGGCGGACTTGGCCGCCTTGCCGCCGAGCGCGGGGACCGGGGCCTTGGCACCCTTGCCGTCCTTGGTCCTGCGGTAGCCCGAGCCGAGCAGCTGCTCCGTGTCCACGTCCTCGCGGGCGATCTGCGCCACGATGTCGTTGATCTTCTTGCGGAGGGGCTGCGGATCGATGCCCCGTTCCGTGTTGTACGCGACCTGCTTCTCCCGGCGGCGGTTCGTCTCCTCGATGGCCTTCTCCATCGCCGGGGTGATCCTGTCGGCGTACATGTGGACCTGGCCGGACACGTTGCGCGCCGCGCGGCCGATGGTCTGGATCAGGGAGGTGCCCGAGCGCAGGAAGCCCTCCTTGTCGGCGTCGAGGATCGACACCAGGGAGACCTCGGGCAGGTCGAGGCCCTCCCGGAGGAGGTTGATGCCGACGAGGACGTCGAACTCGCCCGCACGCAGCTCGCGCAGCAGCTCGACTCGGCGCAGCGTGTCGACGTCGCTGTGGAGGTAGCGCACCTGGATGCCGAGTTCCAGGAAGTAGTCGGTGAGGTCCTCGGCCATCTTCTTGGTGAGCGTGGTGACAAGGACGCGCTCGTCCTTCTCGGTGCGCTTACGGATCTCGTGCACCAGGTCGTCGATCTGACCCTCGGTGGGCTTGACGACGACCTCGGGGTCGATGAGGCCGGTGGGGCGGATGATCTGCTCGACGAAGCCGTCCGCGCGGGAGAGTTCGTACTTGCCCGGGGTCGCCGACAGATAGACGGTCTGGCCGATGCGCTTTTGGAACTCCTCCCACTTCAGGGGGCGGTTGTCCAGCGCGGAGGGCAGGCGGAAGCCGTGGTCCACCAGGGTGCGCTTGCGGGAGGCGTCACCCTCGTACATGGCGCCGATCTGCGGGACCGTGTTGTGCGACTCGTCGATGACGAGCAGGAAGTCGTCCGGAAAGTAGTCGATCAGCGTGTTCGGCGGGGAGCCGGGCTCGCGGCCGTCGAAGTGCATCGAGTAGTTCTCCACGCCGGAGCAGGAGCCGATCTGGCGGAGCATCTCGATGTCGTACGTCGTGCGCATCCGCAACCGCTGGGCCTCCAGCAGTTTGCTCTGCTTCTCCAGCTCGGCGAGGCGCTCGCCGAGCTCCTTCTCGATGTCGTTGACCGCCCGCTCCATGCGCTCGGGGCCCGCCACGTAGTGGGAGGCCGGGAACACATAGACCTGCTGGTCGTCGCTGATGACCTCACCGGTGAGCGGGTGGAGCGTGGAGAGGGCCTCGATCTCGTCGCCGAACATCTCGATGCGGACGGCCAGCTCCTCGTAGACCGGGAAGATCTCGATGGTGTCGCCGCGCACCCGGAAAGTGCCACGTGCGAAGGCCACGTCGTTGCGCGTGTACTGGATGTCGACGAAGCGGCGCAGCAGATCGTCGCGGTCGATCTCGTCGCCGACCTTCAGCGCGACCATCCGGTCCACGTACTCCTGCGGAGTACCGAGGCCGTAGATGCAGGAGACCGAGGCGACCACGACGACGTCGCGGCGGGTGAGCAGCGAGTTGGTCGCGGAGTGGCGCAGCCGCTCGACCTCCTCGTTGATCGAGGAGTCCTTCTCGATGTAGGTGTCCGACTGCGGGACGTATGCCTCGGGCTGGTAGTAGTCGTAGTACGAGACGAAGTACTCGACGGCGTTGTTCGGCAGCAGCTCGCGGAACTCGTTGGCCAGCTGGGCGGCCAGGGTCTTGTTCGGTGCCATCACGAGGGTGGGGCGCTGGAGCTTCTCGATCATCCACGCCGTGGTGGCGGACTTGCCGGTGCCGGTCGCGCCCAGCAGGACGACATCCCTCTCACCTGCGCGGATGCGCTTCTCCAGGTCAGCGATGGCCGCCGGCTGGTCACCGCTCGGCTGGTAGGGGCTGACGACCTCGAAAGGCGCCACCGAACGTTCGATCTTGGATACGGGCCGCATGGAATCCACCGTACGACCCCGCACTGACAACGGGGTCGGATCACCGGCTCTGAGGAGTGCGGGAACTGCGGTGTCCGGTGCGCCGGCCGGCCCCCGGAAGGGGACGGCGGCCGGGGCGGTGGGCGGTGGAGTGGGCCGGGATACCGGGCCTGATCTCCGTGGGGGTCCAGTCGGGCTTGCCCATGACCATCAGCGGGTCGAACATCACGACGACGCCCGCCAGGCACAGGAAGGCCAGCGGGCCGATCATCATGGGCGCGAGCAGGGCGGCGGGCGAGTCGCCGGACGGGGTGGTGCCGGCGCCGTGCAGATGGACGCTGAGCGCGGCCATGCCCGTGTAGTGCATGCCGGTGACCGCGAGCCCCATGACAAGACTGGCGCCCACGCTCCACAGGAACCCGCGTACCTGACCCGCGGCCCACAGCGCGGCGGTGGCGGCGACCACGGCTATCACCACGGAGGCCGAGACGGTGAAGGTGTTGTATTCGAGCTTCCCGTTGAGACGCATGCCCGCCATGCCCAGGTAGTGCATGGAGGCAACGCCCAGACCGGTGATGGTGCCCCCGGTGAAGAGCGCTGTTCCGGTGGCGCCCCGGTAGCCGACGATGAAGATCCCGATGCCGACCATCACGATCGCCACGCCCAGACTCGCGAACGTCGTCGGTTTGTCGTAGTGGACCGGCGTCTCCTGGACCGTGAACCCCATCATCGCGATGAAGTGCATGGTCCATATGCCGGAGCCGATCGCCGCCGAGCCGAGGGCGAGCCAGCCGGCCCGCCAGGAGCGGGCCACGAGCATCGATCTGGTGGTGCAGCGCAGGCCCAGCGCTCCGCCCAGGCAGGCCATGAGGTACGCCACAAGCGGCGTGACGAGTCCGTAACTGAATCCGTCGACCGTGCCCTGCATGCGCGGCTGCCCTTCCCGCCCTGTTACTCCTGGAAATCCCTGAAATGTCCCCCACCCTCAGGGCCGCGTGAGCGCCCAGGGTTGAGGCAGAGAGTATGACCCGCACCGGAATGGTCGAACGATTTTCCGGCAAAGAATCACGGCCTCGCCGCAGTTGTGCGCTACCCGTGAGCGGACTTGGGCAAGTCCATGCAATCCGTGGCCATTCTGCACCCCTCCTTCGTCGACTCCGTGCTGTCACTCTGGTGCTGTCGGTGATCTCTCGACGTGAGGAGTACCTATGCACGCGCGCGTTGCCGCCGCTACCACCGCCGCGCTTCTTGGCGGGACTCTCCTGGTCCTCCCCGCCTCCGGCGCCCGGGCCAAAACCGAGGGCGGCACCCCGGTGATCGTCTCCCACCGGGGTGCCTCCGCGTACGCGCCCGAGAACACGCTGGCCGCCGTCGACAAGGCGGCGGCCATGGGGTTCGGCTGGGTCGAGAACGACGTCCAGCGCACCAAGGACGGCAAGCTCGTCGTCCTGCACGACGCCACGCTGGCGCGCACGACCGACGTCGAGCAGGTCTATCCCGGCCGGGCCCCCTGGAACGTCAAGGACTTCACGTCCGCGGAGATCGCACGGCTGGACGCGGGGAGCTGGTTCGCCTCCCGGTACGCGGGCACGCGCGTGCCGACACTGGAGCAGTACATGAACCGGGTGTCGCACAACCACCAGAAGCTCGTCCTGGAGATCAAGAACCCCGAGCTGTATCCGGGCATCGAGCGCCAGACCCTGAAGCTGCTGAGCAATGACGGCTGGCTCGACCCCCCGCACCTCAAGAAGAGGCTGGTCGTCCAGAGCTTCAGCGCGGACAGCGTACGGACGGTCCACAACCTGCGCCCCGGCATCAAGACGGCCTTCCTGGGCACACCCGCGATGGCACAGCTGCCTGAGTACGCACAGTTCACCGACCAGATCAACTCGTCCTACACCACCATCTCGGCCGGCTACGTCGCCGCGCTCCAGGCCTTCGACGGCCCGCACGGCAAGCCGCTGGAGATCTTCACATGGACGGTGAACGACGCGGACAGCGCGCGGCGCGTCGCCCGCTACGGCGTCGACGGTGTCATCACGAACAAGCCCGACGTGGTCCGCGAGGCGCTGCGAGGCCGGTGAAGAGGCGCCGGGCCGCACCTACGGCGTGGAGCTCGTGCAACGGCCGTGGCGCGCACGGGGTGCGGTGTGCGCGCCCCGGGCGTTGTCAGTGGCGCGCCGTACGGTGGTTCGCATGAGCAGCCATGCGCAGAACGAGCAGCAGGTCGTGTGGGCCGTCGTCGGCACGGACATCGGTCCACTCCTGCTTGCGGCGACGCACGAGGGCCTGGTGAACGTCGTGTTCCACGCCACCGACTCCGTGCGCGACAAGGCACTGGACCGGCTCGCCTCCCGCCTCGGCACCGAGCCCGTCGAGGCCCCCGGCTCTCCGCTGCTGGCCGAGGCGATACGGCAGGTCACGGCGTACTTCGCCGGCGAGCGGCGCGGCTTCGAGCTGCCGCTTGACTGGTCGCTGATCTCCGGGTTCAACCGCCAGGTGCTGCGTGAGCTGGCCGCCGGCGTCCCGTTCGGCGCGGTCGTGGGCTACGGGGAGCTGGCCGGGCGGGTGGGCCAGCCGGGTGCGGCGCAGGCGGTGGGCGTGGCCATGGGCTCGAACCCGCTGCCGGTCGTCGTGCCGTGCCACCGGGTCGTCGAGAGCGACGGTGGCATCGGCGGGTTCGGGGGCGGACTGGAGACCAAGCGGAAGCTGCTCGCTCTGGAGGGGGTGCTTCCGGAGCCGTTGTTCTGAGCTCCTGCGGCCCTTTTCCGTCTTGTTCTGGCTTGTTCCGGCTTGTTCCGGAGTCCTGCGGTCGTAGCGGGTTGATCGAGGCCCGCGGGTGATCCGATCCTGTTCCGTTCGCGTCGCCTCTGCGGGGAGCGCCTGTGCCTGACTGTTGGCTCGTGTCCGAGTGTCCAGCTCCGTACGTTCCCGGATCCTCGGCGTGACCGCCGTCGAGCGGCAGACCGGCATGCCTGTCGACGCGGAGGGGATACCCGCGCTGCGCCGCCGTATCACCGCCGTGCTGATCGCCGGCCAGATCCTCGGCGGGCTCGGTGTCGCCACCGGGATCGCGCTCGCCACCGTCCTGGCCAAGCAGGTCAGCGGCACCGAGTCGCTGTCCGGGCTCGCGCCCACGGCGACCGTCACCGGTACGGCGGTGCTCTCGGTACCGCTGGCCGCGCTGATGACGGCGCGGGGCCGTCGGCCCGGGCTCGTGCTGGCGTATCTCATCGGCGCGGCGGGGGCGGGTGTCGTCGTGCTCGCCGCGAGCATCGGGAACTTTCCGCTGATGCTGCTCGGCCTGGCCGGATTCGGCGCGGCCTCCTCGGCGAACCTGCAGTCGCGCTTCGCGGCCGCCGATCTGGCCGAGCCGGAGCGGCGGGCCCGGGCCATCTCGAACGTGGTGTGGGCCACCACCATCGGGGCGGTGCTGGGACCCAACATCGCCGCGCCCGCGGGGCGCAGCGTCTCCGGCCTCGGCATACCCGAGGCGGCGGGCCCGTTCCTGTGGGCGGCCGGGGTCTTCCTCCTCTCGGCGCTCCTGGTCGCCGTACTGCTGCGCCCCGATCCCCTGCTGACCGCCCGCGCCCTCGCGCCGGCCGAGGAGCAGTCCGCCGAGGCGCGCTCCATCCGGGCCGGTTTCGCCGCCGTCGCCGCCTCGCCGCGGGCCCGGCTGGCGCTGGTGACGGTGGCCGTCTCGCACACGGCCATGGTCTCGATCATGTCGATGACGCCGGTCGATCTCGGGCACCACGGGGCGAGCATCGACCTGATCGGACTGGTCATCAGCGTGCACATCGCGGGCATGTACGCGTTCTCGCCGCTCATGGGCCGCCTCTCGGACCGGCTCGGCCGGCTTTCCGGGATCGGCCTGGCGGTGGGGCTGCTGGCCTGCGCCGCGCTGCTCGCCGGCACGGCGCAGGGCAGCCACGGGCAGACCGCTGCGGGGCTCTTCGTCCTCGGCCTGGGCTGGTCGTCCGGGCTGGTGTCGGGCTCCGCGCTGCTCACGGACTCCGTGCCCCGGCCCGCGCGGGCCGCCGCGCAAGGGCTGTCCGACCTGACGATGAACACGGCGGCCGGTCTCGGTGGAGCGACCGCCGGTCTCGTCGTCGCGCAGGCGAGCTACGGCTGGCTGAACCTCGTCGCCGCGTGCCTGCTGGTGCCGCTGGGCGGCCTGGCGCTGTTCACTCGGCTCACGAAGGCTTGAGCAGCCGCAGAGGCCGGCAGGACCCAAGAAGCCGACAAGACCCAAGAAGGCGACGAGTCCTCAGAGGCTGATGTGGTACGCCTTGCGGAGCGTCTCGTGCACGGTCCAGGTCGTACGGTCGCCCTCACGCAGGATCGCCACGTCGCCGGGGCCCAGCTCCAGCGTGTCACCGTCCACGACGTCGACCGTGGCGCGGCCGCTGACGACCACGAAGAGCTCGTTGGCCTCCGTGTCGGTCACCACGCCCGGCGTGATCTGCCAGATGCCGCGCAGCTGCTTTCCGTCGGCGGACTCCCACAGCACCTTGCCCGTCACGACCGGGTCGCCGGAGACGATCTGGGCCGGGTCCAGCGGCTCCGGTTCCAGCTCGGCATCCGGGATGTGCACGGCGAAGGACGGGGTGGCCTGGGTGTTCGTCGTCATGGGCGGTCACCTTAGCCGGGCGTGGGCAGCCTGCCGGGGCCGGGGCGCCGGGCCTGCCCGGCAGCGGGGGGCAGCGGCGCCGGCAACGCGTCCTCGCGCGGAGGGTGGCCGGAAACCACGGGCGGCAGCAGACTCCGCCCTGCGCACAGTCACTGGCATCCGCGACACGGAGCCACGCCGAGTTCGACCAAGTCGCCGGCCGCGAGTACGTCCTCGACCCGCACGGGCGCTGAACGGCGCACGGCCGGTCTGACGGCCTGAGGAGGAGGGAAAAGGGTGTCCCGCGCGCGGGACACCCTTTTCTCATACCGAAGAGTCATTCATAGTGCCGGGCTTCGAAGACGTTCCCGTCCGGGTCTCGGAAGTAGAAGCTGCGCTTGGCCTTTCCGCGGGCGCCGAAGGAGTCGTAGGTGAGGTCCGAGACGGGGATGTCCCGTTCCTCCAGGCGGGCGCGCAGGGCGTCGAAGTCGTCTTCCCGCAGGGACAGGCACACGTGGTTGACCGGGTGGCCCGCGCTGTCGGCGGCCCCTGGAACCATGGTCATGCGCTCCGCCATCGATAGGGGCGCGAGGTCGAAGATGGTCTCCTCGTTGAGGCGCACGGAAGGGAACGACGCCTTCCCCGCGGCGAATTCGGTCACCCGCATGGGCTCCAGGCCGACCGCCTTCTCATAGAAGTCGGCTGCGGCGACCGGGTCGCGCACCCAGAGGACGACGTGGTCGAGACGTGCGCTGTTGTCCGTCATGTCCCCAGGCTGGTGTCGTACGTCGCGGGCCGCAAGGGTTTGACGGGGCGCGCCGCCCGCCAGAGATGAGGGAAGACCCGGCGACAGGAGGCAGGCGCGTGTTCGTGGTGTCCGAAGAGGTGCGGGAGGCGCTCGACGCGCGTCGACCCGTGGTGGCCCTGGAGTCGACGATCATCGCGCACGGCCTGCCGCGCCCGCGCAATCTCCAGGTCGCGCTGGAGCTGGAGGATGCCGTACGGCAGGAGGGCGCCGTACCGGCGACGATCGCCGTGCTCGACGGGCACCCCCATGTCGGGCTGGACAAGGAGCAGTTGGAGAGGGTCGCGAACGAGGACGGGATCCGCAAGCTCGGGCACCGCGATCTGCCGCTCGCGGTGGCGGCGGGCGCGAGCGGGGCGACGACCGTGTCCGCGACGGCACTGCTGGCAGCCCACGCGGGCGTACGCGTGTTCGCGACGGGCGGGCTCGGCGGGGTGCACCGGGAGTGGACGGCGACCCAGGACGAGTCGGCCGACCTGGGCCTGCTCGCACGCACCCGGATCACGGTGGTGTGCGCGGGCGTCAAGTCGATCCTGGACGTGCCCGCGACCCTGCAGCGCCTGGAGACGCTGGGCGTGGCGGTCGCCGGATACGGCACGGGGCGCTTCCCCGGCTTCTATCTGTCCGACTCGGGCCATCCCGTGGACTGGACGCTGGACTCCCCCGGGCAGGTGGCGGAGGTCATGCGCGCCCAGGACGCACTGCGCGGACCGGAGTCGGCGCTCATCGTCGCCAACCCCGTGCCCGAGGAGGAACAGCTCGACCCCGATCTCCACGCGCGCGTGCTCGCCGACGCGCTGCAGGCGTGCGAGGCGGAGGGGGTGACCGGGCAGGCCGTGACGCCGTTCCTGCTCGACTACCTGGTGCGGCACACCGACGGGGCCTCACTGAGCGCCAATCTGGCGGCCGTACGCGGCAACGTTCGGCTGGCGGGGCGGATCGCGGCGGCCTGGGCCGGGGCGTGACCGGGCCGGATCCCGGGACCGCGGTCCCTGGTGCGAGCGCGCCCGGCGGGGCACTGCTCGTCGTCGGTGACGTGGTCACGGACATCGTCGCCCGGCACCACGGCCCGCTCGCAACGGGCACCGACACGGTTGCCGCTGTCCGGACCCTGCCGGGCGGGGCGGGCGCCAACGTCGCGTGCTGGGCGGCGTACGGGGGCTGCGCGGACGTGCGGATGCTCGGGCGGGTGGGCGCGGACGCGGTCGCCTGGCACGAGGGGGAGCTGACGGACTGCGGTGTACGACCGATCCTCGTCGTCGATCCCGAGGCGCCGACGGGGACGGTGATCTGTCTGGTGGACACGGGCGCCTTTGCCGAGCGCACGTTCCTCACGGACAGCGGCGCCTCGCTTCGGCTGGACCCCGGTGACTGGTCGCCGGCGCTGCTCGACGGCGTGGCACGGCTGCATCTGTCGGGCTACCTGTTCTTCTCCGATCCGGGCAGGGCGCTGGTGACGGTGGCTCTGGAGGCGGCACGCGCGCGTGGCATCCCGGTGAGTCTGGATCCGGCGTCCGCGGGGTTCCTCGCCGAGTTGGGCGTGGACCGTTTCCTGGAGCTCGCGGAGGGCGTCGACGTCCTGCTGCCCAGCTGCGACGAGGCCATCCTGCTGACCGGGCTGCCCGACCCGGCGGACGCGGCGGCCAAGTTGAGCCGCCAGGTCCCGCTGGTCGTCACCAAGCTGGGCGGCGAGGGAGCCCTGGTGGCACGCGGCGGGTCCGTGCGGGCCCACGTGCCGGCGGCGCCCGCGACACCGCACGACACCACCGGCGCCGGCGACGCCTTCACCGGAGCGTTCCTCGCGGCCCTCCTCGCAGGCGCGGAGCCGGAACGGGCGGCCGCGGAGGGGTGCCGGGCCGGGGCGCGGGCGGTGGAGAAGGTGGGCGGGCGGCCTCCGGCGCGTGACCGGCCCGGGGCGGGCTGACCTCGGCCCCCTTCACAGACCCCACGCCTACCGCTTGCGACCCCACACCGAGATCATCGGGGCGGTTGCCAGGTCCATGGAGCCGGAGGCCACGTTGGCCAGGTGGCGGTCGATGTCCTGGTTCGTGGCGAGGCCCGCGCTGACGAGCTGGTCGCGGATCTGACGGATCGTCGCGGATTCCAGGGCGGTGCAGGCGGGCGAGGCGACGGGGAAGTACGCGTCGGCCTCCACTCCGCTCAGACCGGCCTCACGCAGCAGACGCGGGAGTTTGCGCCCGTAGGAGAGGTCGGCACCGCGCTCCGCGAGCAGGCTGCGGAAGCCCTGGCGCAGCCGGTTCGCGAGCTGTTGCTCGGGACCGTACTCGTCGGGGCAGAGCAGCGGTTGCAGGGCGGGGTCGGCGTCCTCGACGAGCAGTCGTCCGCCGGGCCGCAGGGCCTTGATCATCGACCGCAACGCCCGCTCCCGGTCCGGCACGTGCACCAGGACGAGCCGGGCATGGACGAGGTCGAAGCCCTCCCCCGGCGGTTCCTCGGCGCCCACGTCGTGGACGCGCACCTCGACCGGTGGCCGCGCCGCGGAGGCCGCCCACGAGGTGTCGATGTCGGTGGCGATGACCCGTCCGGTCGGGCCGACCTTCTTGGCGAGCCAGGACACCACGGACGTCCCGCCTGCGCCGACCTCCCAGCAGCGCCAGCCGGACCCGATACCGAAGCGCTCCAGGTGACGGAACGTCGTGGGGTCGAAGAGAGTGGCGAAGGCGTCGAAACGCCTTCCCGCCTCGGTCTGTCGGTTGTCGAGGAGATACCCGTCGCTTCGCGTCATGCCGAGATCATCCCAGTTGACCGCCTTGTCGTGAATCGTCGACGCTCCGTGGCTCCCCTCACAACCCGCCGGGTGGCCCGCTCCCGCGGACGGAAGGAAACGACAACCAAGAACCGGACCGGAACGCTCCGTTCCCACAGGCTTTTCCGGGGATCGTTTCGGACTGGCAGACTGGCTCGCCAAGGCGCAACGTGCGGCGCAAGGAGATCCACGCGAGGAGATCCAGATGTCCATGGCAGGGAATCTGCGGAAGGTCACCAGTCTCGGGAGGGTCGGTGGCCTGCGCAAGGTGGCACGGCTGACCCGGCGGCGCGACCGCGTGGACCTCAGCCACCCCGCCCGCTCCCCGCTGGGCTCCGCGGTGGTCAACTGCGTGGCGTACCAGGACGGGGCCAGAGTCCCCGGCGGCCGCGATCTCGTGGACACCGTGGAGCGGATCCGCAAGCACGACGAGGGGTTCGTCTGGCTCGGGCTGCACGAACCGACGCAGAAGGAGTTCGCCGGCATCGCCGAGCTCTTCGATCTGCATCCGCTCGCCGTCGAGGACTCCGTGGACGCCCATCAGCGCCCGAAGGTGGAGCGGTACGGCGACACGCTGTTCGCGGTGTTCAAAACGGTCTGCTACGTAGAGCACAAGGAACTGACGGCGACCAGCGAGGTGGTCAACACCGGCGAGATCATGGTCTTCGTCGGCCGCGACTTCGTCATCACGGTGCGGCACGGAATGCACGGTTCGCTGGGGCCGCTGCGCGAGGAGCTGGAAGCCGACGCCAACCAGCTCGCCAAGGGGCCGGCCGCGGTGCTGCACGCGATCGCGGACCATGTCGTCGACGACTACCTGACCGTCACGGACGCGGTGCAGGAGGACATCGACCAGGTCGAGACCGATGTGTTCGCGGAGAACGGCGCACGCGCCGACCCGGGCCGGATCTACCAGCTCAAGCGTGAACTCCTGGAACTCAAGCGGGCCGTGGTCCCGCTCGGCCGCCCGGTCCTGGATCTCGCCACCCGACCGATCCGGGTGGTCGACCCGGAGATACAGGCGTACTTCCGGGACGTCTCCGACCATCTGCTGCGGGTCACCGAGCAGATCGCCGCCTTCGACGAACTGCTCAACTCGATCCTGCAGGCGCACCTCGCGCAGGTGACGGTGTCGCAGAACGAGGACATGCGGAAGATCACGGCATGGGCCGCCGTCATCGCCGTACCGACGATGGTCTGCGGGGTGTACGGCATGAACTTCGACAACATGCCGGAACTGCACTGGCGGTTCGGCTACCCCATAGTCATCGGCGTGATCAGCATCGCCTGTCTCGTCCTGTACCGGGGGTTCCGGCGCAACGGCTGGCTGTGAGGGGTACGACGCGACCCCTCGCCCGGCACGGTCGGTGAAGCCGGCAGGGCAAGGGCCCGCGGTCTGCTGTCGGGGTCCGGATCTGGGTCAGCGTGTCGCGCTCTTCGCGTAGACGCTCTCGACCCAGGCGGCGAGCTGGTCGTCCGTCAGGTGCTGGGCGAGGTCGGCCTCGCTGATCATGCCGACCAGACGCTTGTTCTCGATCACCGGAAGCCGGCGGATCTGGTGCCCCTTCATCTCCTGGAGCACCTCGCCGACATCGGCGTTCGACTCGATCCAGCGCGGTGTGCCCTGAGCCATCTCGCCGGCGGTGATACGCGCCGGGTCATGGCCCATGGCCACGCAGCCGACGACGATGTCGCGGTCCGTGAGGATGCCGCAGAGCCGTTCGTTCTCGTCGCTGATGGGCAGGGCGCCCACGTTCAGCTCGCGCATCAGCTGCGCTGCGCGGTCCAGGGTCTCGCTGGCGGGGATCCACTGGGCGCCGCGGTGCATGATGTCTCCGGCGGTGGTCATGAAGTACCTCCCGATGCCGGACGGCCGGCGCGGTGCGGAACGCTCCGCTAGTCCCGGCGCCCTACATTCTCGGCGCGCATCCGGGGATGCGCACCCGGAAGTCGACGGTTTCGGACGATTGCCCAGCACCTTCCGAGCCCGCAGGCCGGGCGCCGCCCGGGCCCGGGCACCCGGCACCACCCGAGCCCGGACACCCCGCACCGCCGGGCTCAGACCGCGAAACCGACGATCTTCTGCGGGACCACGCGGATGATCACGCGGACCTCGTCGTCGTTCTCCGCCGGGGGGTCGATACCGAGGTACTTGTGCGAGAGCTCGTGGGGCAGACGCTTGGCGTCGTCGGGGAGGATCTCGGCGGTGCCACGGATCTCCACCGAGGTGTAGGGGTTGGCGAGGTCGAAGACGGAGACGCTGATGCGGGGGTCGCGCTGGAGGTTGCGCACTTTTTGACGGCCGGCGGTCGAGGAGAAGAGGACGGTGTCGCCCTCGCGTTTGATCCAGACCACCGAGTTCTGGGGAGAGCCGGTGGGGCCGAGAGTGGCGACGCTGGCGAAGTTCTTGGCATCGAGGAGGGAACGGACCGATTCGTCAAAGGAGATGGTCATGCCTCGCAGCATAACTATATGCGCGTGCATATAAAAGGGGTTCAGGTGGAGAGGGGCTTCCACGCGGGATGGCGGGGGTCGTCGGCCCGCACCAGGACGTCGGCCGCGGCGGCCGGGTCCGCCTCCGTCACGTAGCGCTCGAAGGCGGGGAGGGTCCAGTGCTCGGCCTCGGGGGTGCGGCGACGAAGGGCGCCCGGGGACAGGAGGAGGTGGACGCTCAGATCGAAGGGAAACCAGTGACGCAGGAGGAGGGGGCCGTGCATCAACAGGATACCGCTGGGCGGGAGTTGGGCGTAGGGACTGCGGGTGGCGCGGTCGGTCGACGGGTCCCACAGGTCGGGCAGGACGCGGCCGTCGCCACCTGGTTCGAGGGGGCCGAAGACCTCGCGCCAGAGGGCACCGGTGTCGAGCCAACCGTCGTAATACGCCTCCACGTCCCGATGCCCGTACTCGAACCGCAGCGAAGCCGGGCGCAGGAAGCCCTCCGCGCCGACGACGAGCGAGGACCGGCCGCGTATGCGCAGCGCCTCGGACACCCGGTGCGCGAGGTCGCCGGGGCGGGCGGCCGGGGCGCCGTCGAAGGCGACGCGCGGCCAGGGGCTGCCGTCGTCCGGTTTCAGGTCGAGCAGCCGGTCGGCGAGCTGGTCGCCGAGCCGTTCCCAGGTGATCGCTTCGAGTCGCACAGGACCCATGATGCCGCGATCAGTACGCGTTCCCTTGAGCCTGGCGAGGAGCGGCGAGAGCTGCGGGGCGCTCCAGGCGTCCTGAAGAAGGCGAGTGGCGTCACGCCGGGCGTCGACGTGGACCCAGGGGCGGACCGGGGAATGAACCTGTCATGGCACGACTTCCAACTCCCCCGCCCATCAGCGGGCTTCTCGTCTTCCAGCCCCTCAAGCGGCGGCACTGTCTGGAGTGCCGTGGTGGGCCGCTGGCACTGCTGGTGCTGGAGAGCGGGTCGCCGCGCTGCCTCGACTGTGCCGACCTCGGGCATCTGGTGTTCCTGCCGCGGGGCGACACCGCCCTGACGCGGAGGTCGCGGGAGGGCAGTGCGCTGTCGGCGGTGGTGGTGCGGTTCAACCGGCGGCGGAGTCGGTACGAGCGGCAGGGCGTGCTCGTCGAGGAGGCGGCGCTCGCCCGGGCCGAGGAGCGGTGCCTGGCGGACGCGGAGGCGCGGCGCCGACGTCGGGCGCGGGACGCGCGGCGGCGGGCCGATGAGGACGTGCGGTTCACGGACGCGTTCGCGCGGGAGATCCGGCGGCTGTTTCCCGGCTGTCCGGCCGACCGCGCGCAGGTGATCGCCGCTCATGCCTCGCTGCGCGGCAGCGGACGTGTCGGGCGCAGTGCCGCCGGCCGCGCCCTGTCCGCTTCGGCGGTGACCTCGGCGGTGCGGGCATCCGTACGGCACACGGACACGCCGTACGACCAGCTGCTGATGAGCGGTGTGCCGCGGTACGAGGCCCGGCGCCGGATCGCGGCCATGGTGGAGGACCGGCTGCGGGAGTGGGGAGAGGGGTACCGGTGGGGCGACGGGATCACGGCGCTCGCGTGACGGCGGCAGACGCTCGCGTATGCCCCGGCGCATCTCGGCCATGGTCACTGTCCTCGTACGGGATTTCACTTGTGGTGACGGTGTGTGCCGTGCAGGATCTTTGACTTCGGGGGATCGAAGCGGGAGTGGACATGATCGGTGGACCGTACTTCGTGCTGACGGTGTTGGGGGTGCTCGGCTGCGGGGTGGTGGCCGGGGTCTTCTGCGGGTTCTCGACGTTCGTGATGAGAGGACTCGCCGACCTGCCGCCCGCGCAGGGCGTCGCCGCCATGAACTCGATCAACACCGCCGCCGTACGTCCGGCTTTCATGCTCGTGTTCGTCGGGTCCGCCGGGCTGTGCGCGGTTCTCGGCGTGGTCACGTTCGTGCTGCTGCCGGACGAGGGAACGGTGGAACTGCTGCTGGGCAGTGTGCTGTACCTGGTCGGGTCGTTCGGGGTGACCGTCGTCGCGAACGTCCCGCGCAACGACGCGCTGCTCAAGTTGGATCCGGGCACCCCGGAAGCCGCCACGTACTGGCGCTCGTACGTGCGCGAGTGGACGATGTGGAACCACATCCGCACGATCGCGGCGGCCGCCGCGGCACTGTCCTACCTGCTCGCCCTCACCTGAGCGGCATGCCCGCCCTCACCTGAGCGGCGGGGCGCGCGGGGGCGTCGTATCGTGGCGTGAAAGGAGTGCCGCAAAAAGGCCGTGGGCCGATGCCGTCCCCCGGTGGTGCGGCCCGCACGCGCATGTTCGCAAGGGAGACGGCGATGGCCGATCCCAAGGGTTTTCTCACCACACCGCGCGAGGAGCACCCGCGTCGGCCCGTCGAGGAACGGGTGCGGGACTGGAACGAGGTGTACGTCCCCGGGGCTCTGCTGCCGATCATCAGCAAGCAGGCCGATCGCTGCATGGACTGCGGGATCCCGTTCTGCCACGATGCCTGCCCGCTGGGCAATCTGATCCCCGAGTGGAACGACCTCGTCTCGCGGGAGGACTGGCGGGCGGCGAGCGACCGGCTGCACGCAACCAACAACTTCCCCGAGTTCACGGGTCGGTTGTGTCCCGCGCCGTGCGAGGCGGGCTGTGTGCTCGCGATCAACCAGCCCGCGGTCACCATCAAGAACGTCGAGGTGGCCATCGCCGACCGCGCCTGGGCGGACGGGTTCACCCCGCCCCGCCCGCCGGACCGGCTCACCGGGCGGACCGTCGCCGTGATCGGATCGGGCCCCACCGGCCTTGCCGCGGCGCAGCAGTTGACCCGGGCCGGGCACACCGTCGCCGTGTACGAGCGGGCCGACCGGATCGGCGGGCTGCTGCGCTACGGCATCCCCGCGTTCAAGATGGAGAAACGGCACCTCGACCGGCGACTTGAGCAGATGCGGGCGGAGGGCACGAAGTTCAGGACGTCGACGGCGGTCGGCCGGGACATCGGGGCCGGCGAGCTCCGAGCACGTTACGACGCTGTCGTACTCGCCGTGGGAGCCACCGCCTGGCGTGAACTCCCCTTGGAGGGACGGGAACTGACGGGCATTCACCAGGCGATGGAGTATCTGCCGCTCGCCGACCGGGTCTGTCAGGGGGATCTTGCGGAGTCCCCGCTCTCGGCCGCAGGAAAGCACGTCGTCATCGTCGGCGGCGGCGACACCGGGGCGGACTGTCTGGGCACGGCGGTGCGCGAGGGCGCCAAGTCGGTGACACAGCTGGACATCTATCCGCTCCCGGCGGCTGAGCGCGACGAGGACACCGAGCCGTGGCCGACGTACCCGAAGGTCTACCGGCTCTCCGCCGCGCACGAGGAGGCCCGCGATCTGGAGACGGCCCCCGCGGCGGACGCGGACGCGCGGCTCTTCGCGGCGTCCACGCTCCGTTTCACCGGGGACGGGACAGGCCGTGTGAACGCACTGCACCTCGTCGAGGTGGACGACCGGCGCCGCCCGCTGCCCGGCTCGGAGCGGACGCTCCCGGCCGACCTGGTGCTGCTCGCCCTCGGCTTCTCCGGACCCGACCGCCACGACGGCCTGATCGACCAGCTCGGCCTCACCCTCGACGCTCGCGGCATGATCGCCCGCGACGCGGACTTCGCGACCAACGTCCCCGGCGTGTACGTCGCCGGGGACGCGGCCCGCGGCGCGTCCCTCGTCGTCTGGGCCATCGCCGAGGGTCGCGCGGTGGCGGCAGCGGTGGACCGCCGCCTCACGGGTGACGCCCGGCTGCCGGCGCCGATCGGACCGTACGACGGGCCGATGACGGCGTAGCCGGGCCGAAGGCCCCATGGAACTCAGCCCCTGGGCCGGCGGTCACCTGCGCTGATCCGTGCCCGCGACCTTCGCCGTGGACAGGGCGATCCGGTTCCAGGTGTTGATCGCGAACACGAGGGCCAGCACCTGGGCCAGTTCCTCGTCGTCGAAGTGGGCGGCGGCCTGCGCGTAGACGTCGTCCGGGACACCGCCGTCCGCGACCAGGGTGACCGCCTCGGTGAGGGCGAGCGCGGCGCACTCCTTCTCCGTGAAGAAGTGGCGGGCCTCGCGCCACACCGCGATCATGTGCAGTCGGTCCTCGCTCTCGCCCGCCTTGCGCGCGTCGTTGGTGTGCATGTGGAGGCAGTACGCGCAGTGGTTGAGGTGCGAGGCGCGGATCTGGATCAGTTCGACGAGGGCCGGGTCCAGGCCCTGGCGGGCCGCGGCGTCGAAGCCGATGAGGGCCCGGAAGGCCTTCGGGGCGGACTTCGCGAAGTCGAGGCGCGGTCGGCTCTCGTCGATCCTGTGCGCCGGGTGCGTTGCGTGCGCCGTGTGCGTGGTCGTTGCCTGCGCAGTAGTTGTCGTGTTCGTCGTGTTCGTCGTCATGACCATGAATCTACGGGCCGCAAAGACCACCGGTATGGTTCATTTCCATGGCTGAATCATGGGTCAATTCCGCGGAGCGGATCGGTGCCGATCTGCACCTGGAGATGGAGACGTCCGGGGCGGGCGGGCGGCGGGCCGCGCTGATCCGCGCGCTGCGCGAAGCCGTGCGCTCGGGGCGGCTCGCGCCGGGCACCCGTCTCCCGCCCTACCGCTCGCTCGCCGCCGACCTCGGCGTCGCCCGCAACACGGTCGCCGACGCGTACGCCGAGCTGGTCGCCGAGGGATGGCTGAACGCCCGGCAGGGTTCGGGTACCCGGGTCGCGGAGCGGGCGGAGCCGCCGGGCGCCGCCGCGCGCGTACGCCCCAAAGCACCTCCACGCGCGCGTGGCCCTCGGCACGACCTACGGCAGGGCACCCCGGACGCGGGGTCGTTCCCGCGTGCCGCCTGGGCGGCGTCGTACCGGCGGGCGCTTCAGCAGGCGCCCAACGAGGCCTTCGGGCCCGGCGATCCGGCCGGCCGCGCGGAGCTGCGCCATGCACTGGCCGCCTACCTGGCACGCGCGCGTGGCGTGCGCGCGAGCCCGGAGCGGATCGTGATCTGCTCGGGCTTCGCGCACGCCCTGCGCCTGCTGTTCACCAGCCCCGGCGGGGTGTTGCGCGGCCCGCTGGCCGTCGAGTCGTACGGCCTCGACTTCCACCGGGCGCTGCTGGCCGCCGCGGCCGTGACAACCGTTGCGCTACCGCTCGACGAAGACGGCGCCCAGGTGGGCGCGTTGGGCCGCGAGCGGGCCGTACTGCTCACGCCGGCACACCAGTTCCCCACCGGCGGCCCCCTGCACTCCGCACGACGCGCCGCCGTGATCGACTGGGCACGCGCGCGTGGCGGCGTGATCGTCGAGGACGACTACGACGGGGAGTTCCGCTACGACCGCAAGCCCGTCGGGGCGTTGCAAGGACTGGACCCGGAGCACGTCATCCACGTCGGGTCGGTCAGCAAGAGCCTGTCACCCGCGCTGCGGCTCGGCTGGATGGTTCTTCCGGAGCGGTACGTCGACGGGGTCCTGGCGGCCAAGGGGGAACGGGAGGCGTGGGCGAGCGCCCTCGATCAGCTGGCGTTCGCGGACTTCATCACCTCCGGGGCGTACGACCGTCATGTGCGGCGTATGCGGCAGCGGTACCGGGGCCGTCGTGACCGTCTTGTCGCCGCCCTCGCCGCGCACGCGCCGCACATCGAGGTGACAGGTATCGCGGCCGGGCTGCACGCGGTGCTGCGGCTGCCTCCGGGGACCGAGCAGTCCACGGTCAAGGCGGCGACCTGGCAGGGGATCGCGCTCGACGGGCTCGCCGAGTTCCGGCACCCGGAGGCGGTGACGTCCGCACCGGACGGGCTGGTCGTGGGCTATGCGACGCCTGCAGAGCATGCGTACGGGGCTGCGCTCGAGGCGCTGTGCGGGGTGTTGCCGCCCGGGTGAGGGCCCGGCCCGCGGCCGGCCGGGCCTGCCCGGTTCAGGGCTTGCGTCCCACCGCCCCGTACCCCGGTACGGGCCCCTCTCCCCCGTACTCGACGATCTCGCCGAGCTCCGGCTTCCAGTCGACGGCCAACACGACGCCGGGGTCGACGAGTTCAAGGCCCTTGAAGAAGCGGCCTATCCGCTCGCCGTCACGCAGCGCCAGGGTCATGCCGCGCTTGCGGTAGATCTCGGTTGCCTCCGCCCCCTTCTCGGGGTCGGTCTCGTCCGAGGCGTGCGAGAGCATCAGGTAGCTGCCGGAGGGCAGTTCGGCCAGCAGCTTCTCCACGAGTTCGTACGCGCCGTCCTCGTCCGCGATGAAGTGCAGCAGCGCGACGAGCGAGAGCGCGACGGGCTCGGTGAAGTCCAGGACCTTCTTGGCCTGTTCGATGATCGTGCCGGGTTCCCGCACGTCGGCCTGCAGGTACTCGGTGAGGCCCTCGCCCGTGCTGCGCAGCAGGGCCTCCGCGTGGGCCAGCACGATCGGGTCGTTGTCGCAGTACACGACGCGGGCGTCCGGCGCGATCTCCTGGGCGATCTGGTGGAGGTTGGGCTCGGTCGGGATGCCGGTGCCGATGTCCAGGAACTGCCGTACGCCGTTCATGGCCAGCCAGCGGGTGGCGCGGTGCATGAACGCGCGGTTGATCTGCGCCATCGCCGGGATGCGCGGTTCGAGGGCGACCAGTTGTCTGCCCATCTCCTCGTCGACGGGGTAGTTGTCCTTGCCGCCCAGGAACCAGTCGTACATCCGCGCGGGATGGGGCTTGCTCGTATCGATCTCGATGGGCGCCTGCCCGGTCATGACAGTCTCCGTAGGCTCGTGAAGTTCATGGGTTCGGGAAACCCATGAACTTCAAGAAGGCGATCAACTCACAGCAAGATTAGGCAACTTGAACAAGTTTGAACGGATCATGGAGAGAGCAGCGGCTCACAAGGGTGTGGTTCAGGACAGCAGGAAGTCCGCTTCTCCGGCCTTCGCCCCCTGGATGAACGCGGTCATCTCGCCCGGTGTGTAGATCAGTGCCGGGCCGTCGGGGTCCGCGGACTGCCGGACCGCGATGCGTCCGTCGGCGAGCTTCATCGCCTCCAGGCAGTTGCCTCCGTTGCCACCGCTCCACGGCTTGTGCCAACCCTCGCTGCCCAGCTCACGGGCAGGCATCCCGTTGTAGATCCGCACGTCGCGTCCGTTGCGTCCGTCGAGTCCGTTGACTCCGCCGGCTCCGGTGCGCCCGTTGCGTATCCGCGCCTTGATGCGTTCCATTCACAGCTCCTTGCGGAGATCCAGCAGGATCTCCTTCGTGCGATGTGCCGTGGCGGCCTGCGCCGCCATGCGGTCCATGACCTCGAGGTGGGTCGCCACCTCTGAGCGCGAGTCCAGATAGACCGCGCCGGTCAGGTACTCGCTGTAGACCATGTCCGGGAGTTCCGGCATGGCAAAGCGGAACAGCACGAAGGGCCCGTACGTACCCGGGTGCGGCCCCGCGGCGAACGGGGCGACCTGCAGGGTCACGTTGGGCAGCTTCGCGGTTTCGAGCAGTTTGTCGATCTGGGCGCGCATCACCGCCGGGCCGCCGACGGGGCGGCGCAGGGCCGTCTCGTCCATGACGACCCAGAACCGGGGTGCGCCCTCCCGAGTGAGCAGATCCTGGCGTTGCATGCGCAGCGCCACATGACGTTCGATGTCCTCGGGTCTGGTCTGGCCGATGGCACCCGACTTCAGGACACCGAGCGCGTAGTCCTCGGTCTGCAGCAGCCCGGGCACGAAGTGGGGTTCGTACGAGCGGATGAGGGCGGCCGCACCCTCCAGACTGACGTGCATCGAGAACCAGCCCGGCAGGATGTCGTGAAACCGCTGCCACCAGCCCGGCTTGTTGGCCTCCTCGGCCAGTTGGACGAAGGCCTCGGCCTCGTCGTCGGAGATGCCGTACGACCTCAGCAGGAGCTGTAGGTACGGAATTTTGAGGGAGACCTCGGCCATCTCCATGCGGCGGACCGTGGCGGGCGCGACACGCAGGATGCGGGCGGCCTCCTCCCGCTTGAGACCCGCGCGTTCCCGCAGGTCCAGCAGGCGCCGGCCGAGGACGACCTGACCGACCGTCGGCGCTGACCGCGGTTCGCTCACGTCCCACCTCCCCTGTGTCCGGACAGCCCGGGCGGCGCCGTTCGGATGCTTTTTCCTGCTTCTTCGCAGATCCCAACTGGCGCCGCTCGACGGGTTGTTGCGAGCAGTGTGCCACGCGTCCTCTCGGCGTCACATGGCACTCTGCATTTTTCATAGTGACACTTGCCAAGTGTTCACGGCGGGGCGATAGTGGCAAGCGTGACTCCGTCCGCGCCGTTAGGAACAGCCGCCGCCGAAGACCGCTCCGGTCTCCGCGCCGCCCCAGGGCCCAGCCCCGTCGCGGCCGCCGAGCGCCGGTTCCGCTTCGAGCTGGCCGCCCATCCGGGCTCCGTCGCCCGGGCCCGGCAGCTGACGCGCTCCGGACTGGCCGGGTGGGCGGTGTGCGACGACACCGTCGAAACGGCGGCCCTCGTCGTCTCCGAACTGGTCACCAACGCGATCGTGCACAGCGCCGGCGAGCATGTCGTCTGCGAGCTGCACGACGGGGACGACCTGGTACGGATCGCCGTACAGGACGAGGGATGCGCTCCGGGCGAGCCGCACCCCTCGCCGGAGCGTCCCGAGGAGGAGCACGGGAGGGGATTGCTCCTCGTCTCGGCCCTGTGCAGGGCATGGGGGGCCCAGGACACCGGGCCGGGACTGCTGGTCTGGGCGGAACTGCCGCACGCAGCGGACCGCGTTCCCTCCGGGGAACCGGTCGGCGGGGCGGTGCCGCCCGCCCGGGACCTGTCGTGTTCCGGCGACAGGTCCCGGGTGGCTTCGCAGGACGAAGCAAAACGGTCCGTTCAGGGCCGGAACCAGAACACCGACGCCCGTTCCGACCTGGGGTGGAGCGCGAAGAAGCCGCCGGCCGACGGCCGAGGCGACGGAACGGGAACGTCCTCGGGAACGGGGAGCACAGGGGTCCCCCCGATCGAGCCGAGCGAGGATTGAGGAAGGGCGTGAGGGAAACGTCGGTGCGCGCGTCAGGGTCGGGGTCCAGGTCGGGATCGGGGTCCGGATCCGTGGCCGGGTCCAGGACTGCCCAGGTCCTGTCCCTGGACACGCTGGTGCGCCTCAAGCGCGGGCAGCGGTCGTCCGGAGCGCTCAGACGACTCGTCCTGCCCGACGGTATGACGGTGCCGCTCGGCTGTGACGCGGTGGCCACGCCCGCGCACCTCGGACCGATCGTGCTGCCCCGGCTGCCGCGCGTCGGCTGTGTCTACGCCGACCGGTCGCGCTGGTGGTGGATCGTGCCCGCCGACTCCGACGTCGCCCTGGAGTGGCCGGAATCCACGCACTACGCCACGGGGGCACTCCTCCCGGACAGCCCCGGCGTTCCCGCCCTCATCCACACACCGAACGGCACCGTTCCGTACACCCCGCCGATCCCCCTCTACCTGGCACTGTGCCGGGTGACGGACACGACACCCGTCTGGTCGCGTCCGATCAGTGCGTGAGGCGCGTGCCTGTGTGTTGAGCACGCACAGGCACGCAGGGCCCCCGACCGCTCAGGCGCGTCCGCGGCTCAGCTCACCGCCTGCTTCACGAGCGCACCGATGCGCGCCTCCACCTCGGCCGTCACCTCGGTCAGGGCGAACCCGGCCGCCCACATCGTGCCCTCGTCCAGCTTCGCTAGATCGCTGAACCCGAGGGTCGCGTAGCGCGCCTTGAACTTCTCCGCGCTCTGGAAGAAGCAGACGACCTTGCCGTCCAGCGCGTAGGCGGGCATCCCGTACCAGAGCTTCGGCGCGAGGCCCGGGGCATTGGCCGTGACGACTGCATGGACGCGCTCGGCCATGATCCGGTCCGAGTCCTGCATTTCGGCGATCTTCGCGAGCACCTCCTTCTCCGCCTGTGCCGCCTTGTCCGCGGCCGAGCTGCGGCGCGCTGCCGCCTTCAGCTCCTGGGCGTGGTCCTTCATCGCGGCCCGCTCCTCGGCCGTGAACCCCTCGTGCTTGCTGCTTGCGTTGCTGCTCATGACAGTTCTCCCCTGTTCTCGCCGGTTCTCCCCGTGACGATCACTGCCACCATGCCATGAGACGTCCGTGCCGACGGGAGTGTCCGAGCAACACGGGCCCGGGGAAAACCCGTTGCCGGGACGGATGGAGAGCTCGGTACGTGGGGATGCACCGTTCGTGCACGATCGGGGGAGGCCGAGGATGGGACACAAGAGGGGACAGAAGAAGCGGGACGGGTCCCAACCCGGGCCGTCCGACTCGGAGTTACTGCTCTTCGGTGGTCCACTCCGTTACGACATGGGCTGGAACCGGCATTCGGACGCGTTCCTGGAGCTGAGCTTCCGGGCCATGGTGACAAGGCTGCCGTCCCTGCTCGCGTCCAGCTTCCGGCTCGCCTGGAAGGCGGACCGCCGCGCCGCCCGTATCGTGCTGGCCGCCGAGGTGACCCGTGGCGCGGCCCAGGCGGTGAGCCTGCTCGCGGTCAACAGCGTGCTGGGCCGGGTGATGGCGGGCGGCACGGTCGAGGACCGGCTGCGCGACGCGGTTCCGGCCCTGGTCACGGTCGCCGCCGTGATGCTGCTGGCCGCGCTGCTGCGGGCCGCGTCGACGTACGCCACCGGACGCCTGGAGCCGAAGGTGGAGCGAGTGGCGACCGAGCTGTATCTGGAGCGGGCGGCGGCCGTCGAGCTGTCCGCGATCGAGGACGACGCCTTCCACAAGCTGCTGGACTCCGCGCAGTACGGCGCCGCGTCCGCCCGGCGCATGATCTCGATCGCCACGCAGGTGGTGAACGCGATGATCTCGCTGATCGCCGCGGCGGGCGTCCTGACCGTGCTGCACCCCGCGCTGCTGCCACTCCTGGTGATGATGACGCTGCCGAGCGCGTGGAGCGCCCTGACGATCGCCCGGCGCCGCTACGAGTCCTTCCACGCCTGGGTGCAGCACGCCCGGGCCGGACGTCTCATCGGCCAGTTGCTCACGGAGCCCGCCGCCGCCCCGGAGATCCGCGTCCACGGCGTCGGGCCGTTCCTGCTGCGCCACTTCCGTTCGATGTCGGAGACCGCCGAGGTCGAACAGGCACGCCTGGCCCGGCTGGCGGCCCGTACCGGCCTGATCGCCGCAGTCTGGACGGGCCTCGCCACCGTGGCGACGTACGCGACCCTGGGCGGTCTGCTGCTCGCGGGCACGATGGCGCTCTCCGTCGCCGGCACCGCCGTGATCGCGATCCGCACGGGTTCCGCGAGCCTGGACACCCTCGTCCTGGAGGTCAACTCCCTTCACGAGGAGGCCCTGTTCGTGGGTGATCTGCAGCGCCTGTACGTCGAGGCGGCCGAGCGCGCGATCCCGTCGGGCGGTACGGCGCTGCCCGACGACCCGGACGAAATCCGCTTCGAGAACGTCACGTTCAGCTATCCGGGCGCCTCGACCCGGCCCGCGCTCGACGACGTGACGCTGAGCGTGCCGCTCGGCAGGATCGTGGCGCTCGTCGGGGAGAACGGCTCGGGCAAGACGACGCTGGTCAAGCTGCTCGCCGGGCTCTACACGCCCGACCGCGGTCAAATCCTGTGGGGCGGTGTCGACACGGCGGGCGCCGACCGGCACCAACTCGCCGAGCGCATCGCGATGGTGGCACAGGACTTCAAACGATGGCCGTTCACGGCCCGCGTCAACGTCGCCGTCGGACGCGCCTCGGCGCCGCTGACCGACGAGCGCCTCGCCTCATCGGTCGCCGAGGCGGGCGCGCAGGACGTCGTCGCGGATCTGCCGCGTGGCCTCGACACGCTGCTCGCCCGCGGTTTCAGCGGCGGGCACGAGCTGTCGGGCGGGCAGTGGCAGCGGCTGGGCATCGCGCGCGCCGCCTACCGGCGCGGCCGGATCCTCATCGTGGACGAGCCGACGGCGGCGCTCGACGCACGGGCCGAGCTTGAGGTCTTCGAGAAGATCCGCGCCCTGGCGGGCACCGGCCAGACGGTCATCCTCATCACGCACCGGCTGGCGTCCGTGCGCCATGCCGATCTCGTGCACGTCCTCGACCAGGGCCGTCTCGCGGAGTCGGGCACCCCGGAGGAGCTGCTGGCCACGGGCGGCATCTACGCGGAGCTGTACTCGCTGCAGGCGGACCAGTTCACGGCGAAGATGCCCGCAAAGGTGCACCTGCCGGAGACCGGCTGACCTCACTCGACCGCGGTCGCGCCCCGCACGATCACCAGGAAGGCATCCGTGGAGAGGTCCATGACCACCTCCGCGGCCTGGCCCTGCAGGCGGCAAGCCTGCGCGAACTCCTCCGCGGGCCACGAACCTCGCGGCCCGCCGGCGGGAAAGCGCTCCAGCACCGTTCGCCCGTTCACCCTGCACCTCCATGTCGCGCTGTACTCGTAGAGTTAAACGCCAACGATGGGGTGAACGGCTCGCGAAGTGACAGTACTGAGACGTAGTCGACACTTCGTGACCACTTCGGCGTGAGGAAACTCTCGCTGACCTCACGTTTCGTGTCAGTCGTCGTACTCGTCGTGATACCGGATGCGCCCGCTGCCCGCCGGCGCACCCAGCGTCGACGCGCGCCCCTTGGGCTCCTCCCACTCCTCCTGCCGGCCGAGGGCCGTGAGGTCCAGCAGACTGGTCGTGGAGCCGAGCCCGTCGAGACCGCGCTCGTACGTCGAGTAGGTGTGGAAGACCCGGTCGTGGTCGCGCAGGAAGCAGCTCACGCCCGGACGCTCGACGGTCTGCGCGGCGTTCGCGGCGTTCGCGGCGGGAGCTTCTCCGGGGCTTTCGAAGGTCGCGTGGAAGTCGTGGTTGAAGTCGGTGCCGTACGACGAGTACCAGGGCGCCGTCCAGCCCATCCGAGCCTTGAAGGGAAGAATCTTCGTGTACGGCGCCCTGGAGATCGCCGCGAACTCAGTACCCCTGGCCCGCAGATGGGCCAGGTGCCCGATCTGGTCGAGGAACGCCGAGCAGCTGCGACAGCCCGCGTCCCACTCCGGTGCGAACATGAAGTGGTAGACGACGAGTTGGTCGCGCCCCCGGAACAGGTCGAGCAGCGTCGCCTTGCCGTCGCCGCCCTCGAACACGTACTCCTTGCCGACCTCGACCATCGGCAGCCTGCGCCGCTCCGCGTTGAGCGCGTCCCGCGCCCGCGTGGCGGCCTTCTCCTTGGCCAGCAGTTCCTCGCGCGCGGCCTGCCACTCCTCATGCGAGACGACCTGCGGAAGCGTCATGTGCTCCTCCTCCGGAACGCTGTCGAACGACCCCTTCACCGAGGTGGACCGGCGAAAGGAGCGGAACTCATCGCCGCGGCGAGAAGAATCGAGAGAAGTCGAGAAGAATCTCGGTCAGCGCATCAGTACGTCACCGGGAGCGTGAGCAGACCGCGGGCGCGCAGGGAGGGCCGCCACCTCGGTTCGGCCTCGGCGAGCGCCAGGTCGGGCAGGCGCTCCAGCAGCGCGGCGAGCGCGATCTCCGTCTCCATGCGGGCGAGCGGCGCGCCCAGGCAGTAGTGGATGCCGTGGCCGAGCGCGAGGTGACCGGAAGTGTCGCGGCCGATGTCGAGACGGTCGGGGTCGGGGAAGCGGCTCGGGTCGCGGTTGGCGGCGGACAGCGAGAGCAGGACGGTCTCACCCGCGGGGACGGCGACCCCGCCGATGGTGACGTCCTCGACGGGAAAGCGCCGGATGGCGAGCAGCGCGGGGCCCTCGTGGCGGGCGAACTCCTCGACGGCCGAAGGGAGTTGGGCGGGGTCCTCCCGGAGTGCGGCGAGCTGCTTCGGGTGGCGCAGGAGTGTCGACACCGCGTTCCCGATGAGCTGGACCGTGTTCTCGTACCCGGCGAAGAGGATGAGGAAGGCGAGCGACATCAGCTCGTCCTCGGTGAGCCGGTCGCCCTCCTCCTGTACCGCGATCAGATCGGAGAGCAGGTCGTCCGCGGGCTCCTTGCGCTTGTCGGCGAGGAGCCCGGTGAAGAAGCCGAGCATCGCCACGACGGCCTGTTTGGTGATGTCGGGACGTGCCGGGTCCGGGGTGACGAGCGGGTTGGTCCAGGCACGGAAGTCGCGCCGGTGCTCGCCCGGAACGCCCAGCAGGTCGCAGATGACGGTGATCGGCAGAGGTGTGGCGTAGGAGGTCATGAGGTCCGTGCGGCCGTGCGTGCCGAGGGCGTCGAGGAGCCGGTCCGCGGTTTCCCTGATCGGGGTGCGCAGTTGCTCCACGCGGCGCGGCGTGAAGACCCGTCCGACCAGGCGCCTGATGCGGGTGTGGTCCGGCGGGTCCATGTTGAGGAGGTTGGCGTCCAGCGCGGGCGGGAGGGCGAGCCCCCGGTAATTGCCGGGCAGCGCATGCCTCTTGTCCAGCGAGAGCAGCGGGTCGGCGAGCGCCTCTCGTACGTCGTCGTAACGCGTCACCAGCCATGCGGGGTTGCCGTCGGTCCCGGCGATGCGGTGCACGGGAGCGGTCTCACGCAGGTGCCGGTAGGTGTTGTACGGGTCGCTGAGGAGGTCGTCGGCGGGATCCATGGGCTCCACCCTAGGTGCGCCGGGACGCCGGGCGGATCATGGGCTGCCGGACTCCGTGACGCCCTGGGCGAGTTGGCTGACGATGTCGAGGATGCCCTGACCGAAGGCTGTAGGGGCGATCAGGACACCGAACACCAGCACGATGGCCACGGTCAGCTTCTCGTCGTTCCGGCTCCGAGCCTCCGTACGACGTCTCAGCCGCACGGCGATGACGACAGCGAGCAGCACCGCCAAGTCGATCGTCAGTTCCACCCGGCCCAGCCTCCCGTCGGACGAGAAAGTCCCGGCTTCATGTGTAGCGTGAAACCACCTGACGTGACCGGCCGGTCACCCGCGGTTGGCGTCAAAGTACGCTTCCGAGGCCGGTTTTCAGGTCTTGTAATCCTGGATCCGGCGACCATGGCTCCGGTCGAGGAGTGCTGGAATCCGCTCCCCCAACTCCCTTACCACGGCGGGCACATCGAGGGTGAGCAGCTCACGGTCCCGCATCAGCACGCGCCCGTCGACGACGGTCGTCCGTACGTCGCCGGAGCGGGCGCTGTGCACGAGAGTGGCGGCGAGGTCGTGGACGGGCTGGGTGTGCGGGCCGGAGAGGTCGACGAGGACGATGTCCGCCCGGCGGCCCGGCGCGAGGGCACCGATGACATCACCGAGGCCGACCGCCCGGGCGCTCTGGAGTGTTGCGTGGTGCAGGGCTTGACGGGATGTCAGCCAACGGGGGTCGCCCGTGGTCGACTTCTGGATGAGGGCGGTGAGTGCCATCGCCTCCCACACGTCGAGGGAGTTGTTGGAGGCGGCACCGTCCGTGGCGAGTCCGACGGGGATGCCGATCCCGCGCAGCGCCCGTACGGGTGTGGTGGTGGGCCAGGCGAACTTCAGATAGCCGCGGGGTGCGGTCGCGACGGCGACAGGGCCGCCCGCGCGCTCCAGGACGGCCAGGTCGCGTTCGACGATCCCGGTGCCATGAGCGATGAGCAGGCCCGCCTCGATGTCGAGGAGCCCGGTACGCGCCAGGACCTCGATGGGCGTGACCCCGTTCCGGGCGAGGCCGGCCTCGGTCTGGTCGCGGTTCTCGGAGGCGTGGATGTGCACGGGCAGACCGTGCTCACGGGCGAGCGCGGCGGTGGCGGCGAGGTCGGCGTCGTCGACGGTGTACGGGGCGTGCGGCGCGAGAGCGGTGGTGATGCGGCCGCGCGCCCCGCCCCGGTGCCGTAGCGCGAACTCCAGGGATTTCTCGCGACCTTGAGCACCCTGCGAGGAGAAGTAGGCCTCCCCCAGGTGGGCGCGGATCCCGCACTCGGTGACGACGGCCGCGACCGCGTCCATCGAGAAGTAGTGGTCGGCGAAGCAGGTGACGCCGCCGCGGATCATCTCGGCGCAGGCGAGCCGCGCGCCCAGCTCCACGTCCTTCTCGGTGAGGTTGGACTCGATGGGCCAGACGACGTCGTTGAACCACTCCTCGGTGGGCATGTCCTCGGCGACGCCACGCAGCGCGACCATCGGGGCGTGCGTGTGGCAGTTGATCAGGCCGGGCATCGCGACCTGGCCACGCGCGTCGATACGTTCGCCGGCCGCCAGGTCCGCCGCGGCCGCGGCGCTCGTCACGGCCTCGATGCCCCCGTCCCGTACGACGATCGCGGCGTCGTCGGCGAAGCCGATCTCTTCATGATCGTCGTGCGTGAGGACGGTACATCCGGTGATGATGAGGTCAGCGGGAGACGACGTCATGCCGTCACCGTACGACGTGGTCATACCCCCGGGGGACGTGAACCGCGCATCCCGCCTCCGCTCTGTCGCGGTGGCGGCCGTGCGGGCACTCTGACGGCATCACGCCTTCGGAATCACCCTCCGGACCTCCGGGCTCCGGATTTCGGACCGTCGGAAGGGGCGCCGCATGCTCTTCGGCACCTGGAACCTGGAGAACCTGTACCGGCCGGGCGGCCCGTTCGGCCCCAAGGACAAGGCGGCGTACGAGACGAAGCTCGCCGCTCTGGCCGCCGTCATCGCGGAACTCGACCCGGCCCTGCTGGGCGTGCAGGAGGTCGGCGACCCGGAGGCCCTGGAAGACCTGGCCGGACTGCTGGACGGCGACTGGCACGTCGCGCTCTCGGAGCACCCGGACGACCGGGGCATCCGGGTCGGCTTCCTCTGCCGCGACCTCGTGCCGCGGTTGCTCGCCGACACGAACGCCTTCCCCGAGCGGCTGCGCCCGGTGCAGGGCGACGACGACGGGGACCCCGTGTCGCGGGCGGGCCGCGGCTTCCTCGCGGTGGAGATCGCGAGCGAGGACCTGACCCTGACGGTGGCCGTCTGCCATCTGAAGTCGAAGCTGCTCTCGTATCCCGGCGGCCGGTTCCAGCCGCGCGACGAGGGCGAGCGGGCCCGCTACGGCGCGTACGCCCTCTACCGGCGCGCCGCGGAGGCCACGGCCCTGCGCGCACTGGCCGACAAGCTGCTCGCGGGCGAGGGTCGCGCACGGGACGTGGCCGTCCTCGGTGACCTGAACGACGAGGTGCAGGCGGCCACCACACAGATCCTGCTCGGCCCGCCCGGCTCCGAGATCGGCACCCCCGGCTACGACCATCCGGACCAGGGCGACGCGGCCCGTCTGTGGGACACCGCCCCGCTCATCCCGGCCGAGCAGCGCTACTCCCGCATCAACTCGGGCCGCCGCGAACTGATCGACCACATCCTCGTCAGCCACCACCTCGTCCACCGCATCACCGGGGCGGGCACGGGCCTGCCCGGCGACGGAACGCTCACCCTGCCGTCGATCGGCCCGGACCCGGCGGCGCGCCGCGGGGCACCCGGGTCGGACCATGCGCCGGTGTGGGTGCGGGTGGGGGCCTAGGGGACGCGCGCGGCCGGCTCAAACGGCAACCCGCACGCCCGGCGCCTCGATCGCCCGAAGCCCCGCCCTGGCACGCCTCTCGCCCAGCTCGTCGAGGAGTTCGGCGATCCGTTCGCTGTGCCGGGCCGTGAGCCGGCCGGTGTCGTCAAGATGTACCGCGCACGCGGTCGTCGTGTCGACAAGCCGCTCAAGGGTGGCCGCCACCTCGTCCGTGCCCTCCGCGTGGCGTGCCAGGGCAGGGAGTTCGGCGGCGGTGAGGTCGATGGCGGCGCGGGCCTCGGCCAGGGCGCGGTACGCCTCGCGGCGCAGTGCCCAGCGTCCCGCGCGGTCCTCGGACCCGCTCAGGACGTGCCCGAGGTAGGCGTGCGCCGTCTCGGTCGCCCGGGTGAGCCGGGCCCGTACGCCTCCCGCACGCTGCCCCGGCATCGGCAGATGCCCGACGAGCAGCACGATCGCGCAGGCCAGCAGCGTCTCGCCGATCCGGCTCCAGGAGGCCCCCGGCTCCCCGCCGACCATCACGAGGGCGAGGACGAGGACGGTGACGACGGCGGTCTGCGCGGCGAAGTGCCGCGTGGCGACGGGGATCAGCGCGCCACTGAGTGCGACGAGGACCACCAGTCCCATGGGCCGCGGCAACAGCGCGGCGAACCCGGCGAACACGACGGCGCCGAGCACGGTCCCCGCCGCCCGGCACAGCACGCGCGAGGCGAGCGGCCCGAGGTCGGGCTTGACGAGGAAGACGGCGGTCGCGGGAAGCCAGTACCAGTGGGCGTTGTGCAGGGTGCGGTGGAGTCCCTGCGCGACGGCCACACCGGCGCCGAACGACAGCGCGACCCGCAGCCCGTACTCGCGTCCGCCCGAGCCGACCGCGGTGCGGAACAAGGACTTCGCCGTACGGCGCCGGGTGTGCAGGTCGGTCCCGGTGCCCCGGTCGAAGGCGTCGGCGGCGTGCAGCAGCGCGTCGTCGAGGGCGCGCAGCGCCGGCGCTGACCTGGCGGGCGCGGGCAGCGGCCCGGTGTGCGTACTGCTGCGCACGGCGGCGGCGAGACGCCGGGGCCCTTCGGAGGCACGGGCGGTGATGGCCTCCCCGGCCCAGGCGAGCGCGGTGGCGGCCTCGGCGAGGGGCAGCGCGGCCGCGTACTGGGTGTGCAGCCGTCGCTCGGCCGCGGAACTGGCGTACCGGCGCAGCCTGGGCCCCGACAGCGCGTCCTGCGCATGGTCGAGCGCGGCGGTGAGCGCGACCCGCCGATCACTCGCCGCGGCCCCGCCGACCGCGTCGAGCAACGCGGCGACCGCCTCGTACACGGCGGCTACGGCGTCCCGCTCCCCGTCGAACCGGTAGTCACCGGCGGTGGCCCCGGGCGTGGGCACGACGATCCGCAGCGCCAGCAGCCACCCGGCGCCGGCGAGGTAGACGAGGGCCCGCTGCCACCCGGGTTCGGGCAGCGGCATCCCGGCGCCGATGGCGGCGGTGACCAGCAGCTGCGTCCCGGCCCCGGAGGCGACGGGCCCGATGGCGCTGACCGCCCCGGCGAGCAGCCCGAGCCCGGTGAGGACAAGGGTCAGCACCACGGCGGGGACATGCTGCCCGCCGTACGACCCGACCAGCAGTCCTCCGGCCCCGGCGAGCGCGGGCACCCCGATCCGCCGGACGGAGTCGCGCCGGCTGCCGGGCCGGTCGTTGATCCCGGCGAACATGGCCCCGAGCGCGGCGACGACACCGACGGACGTACGCCCGGCGAGCACGGCGACAAGAAGCAGCGGACCTGCGGCCAGCGCCCCGCGCACCACCGCACTCCAGGGAATCGGCCCGCGCTGCGCGCGCAGCGCATGAGCGAGCCAGGGCGGTACGGCGGTACTGAGGCGGGACACGGGGCTCCTGTCGGGCGAGGGCGGAGGGGGCTGCCTTCGGGCGACGTCGGCCGGGCGAGGTACTGCCTACGGTAGATCGCGACTTTGGAGAAAATGGAACGCTGGTATTTCGGCGAGGTGACGGATCCCGCGAGGGCCGTTTTCTTTATGAACGCAACTGGCGGGAACACTGCGAGAAGACGCACATCTCCATAAACGGGAGCGGGCCCGAGGGCGTAGCCGGCCCCCGGACCCTGTGATGCCGCCCATCTTCACACGCCGGCACGCTTGAGGACTCAGGTCAGTCGTGAGGTCACCGCGTCCTGCCTTTGGACCACCCCGCATCGAGCTGCGGGGACTGGACTTGAACCAGCATTTCGGCGTACTGGGGCCTGAGCCCGGTTGATCCGGCGATCGGCGGCGAATACTGAGTCTGGAGCAAGAGTCTGAGATTGATGGCGGTCTGCCTCTACCGATTGGGCTACCGCGGCAGGTGAGTTGAGAGCCGCGGGGAGGACTCGAACCTCCACTGGAACCGCACCGTCACGACAAGCTTCAGCTTCAGCTTTGCGCTCCTCGCGCACCCCGGCCGTGGTGCGTTGTGGCCGGGGAGTTCCTGAGGCTACCCGAACAGGTAGCCGAAGACGGCGTCACCGACCCGCTGATCGACGACGTCGACGCCGTTCGCCTCTTCCCGCGCGAACTTCACGGCCTGCTGCAACTTCTCGACACGGTCGAGGAGTTCGTTCACACGGCGGGCGGGCAGGGCCCCGGAGAACTTCACGGTCGTCCAGTACCCGACCGGAATGTCCTCGTAGTACACCTCGACCTGAGCCGGGTGCT
Organism: Streptomyces sp. SAS_270; assembly: GCF_052543295.1. Classification (NCBI taxonomy): domain Bacteria; kingdom Bacillati; phylum Actinomycetota; class Actinomycetes; order Kitasatosporales; family Streptomycetaceae; genus Streptomyces; species Streptomyces sp. SAS_270. Next base: position 17,468 of record NZ_JBMNDS010000030.1, on the reverse strand, counting down.
TCTCGGTGGCCTCGGCCTTCACATGGTTGCGCGGAACCTTCTTCGTACGAAGCGTCCGCACCGGCTCGGTCTTCCACGCATCGGTCGACGGATCCTGCACCCATGACTCGGACGCGTCGAGCACCGGCAGCTTCCGTACGAACGTGTTGAGATCGGTGAGCTGCTTCTCGAGAAACAGCAGGTAGGACACGGGAACCTCGGCGACGAGCACCCGCCCGTCCACCTTCACGTCCGCGCGGGCGGTGCAGTTCGCCCAGTCCTTGGTGGCGGTCACGTCGAACAGCCGCGTCAGCGTGGCCGCGGTCTCCCGCAGCACGACCTCCGTCTGCACCTGCACCCGAGTCGACTCGGGCGGCAACTGCTCACCCTCCTCGTCCTTGGGCTGATAGGTACGCGAAATACCGGCCAGCAACGCGGGCTTCTGCAGCCCGTGATGAGCGGACGTCAGGTCCTGATGGGACTTGGACTTGATGCCCTTCTCCACTGCGATGATCTGATTGAGTTTCGCCACGTCGAGGACGCTAGCAGCATCAACTGGGGCTCTTCGAATGGTTATTCAGCGCGGACTCGGTATCGCGGTCCCTGCTTGTGGACCCCAGCGCATCCGTGACGGACCCGACAGCGGCGAGGAGACCGCCGTTGCGTGACGCTGTGTCAAATTTGCTTCACTGCACGTGAGTTATGTGCAAAAAGTGCAGGGTGTGACCGAGATTTTTCACGCCAGGCTTTGAAATGGTCACAGGAAGGTCACTAAGGTCAGACCTCGAACCTCCGTTTGATCACCCACACGAGGTGAGTGACGTGGAGGGGCACCGCCCACTTGGCTTCTGTGGGCGGCCGGAGGAAGAAGGAGCTCGCCTTCGTGGCGTCCCACCGTCGACCCAAACAGCCGAGCCGCACCCGCGTGACCGTGCTCACCGCGACCGCCGCCGCTGCCGTGGCCCTTACTTCGCAGGCCGCCCAGGCGGCCCCCAAGCCCACGAAGGGCGAGGTCAAGACGAAGGTCGACAAGCTCTACGAAGAGGCGGAGCGGGCCACCAACCAGTACGACACGGCCATGGAGAAGCAGAAGAAGCTGGAGAAGGAGATCGGCGAGCTTCAGGACAAGGCCGCCCGTGAGCAGGGCGAACTCAATGAACTGCGTACAGGCATCGGTGCGATGGCCAGCGCGCAGTACCGCTCCGGCGGCGTTGACGCCTCGGTCCAGCTCTTCCTCTCCGCCGACCCGGACGACTACCTCGACAAGGCGTCCACGCTCGACTCGCTCTCCACGAGGCAGCTGGAGTCGCTGAAGAAGGTTCAGACGAAGCAGCGCAAGCTGGCCCAGAAGCGTGCGGAGGCCACGCAGAAGCTCAAGGACCTCGCCGACACGCGCACCGAGCTCGGTAAGAAGAAGAAGGAAATCCAGGGGAAGCTCAGCAAGGCGCGGAAGCTGCTGAACTCCCTGACCGCCGCCGAGCGCCAGGCAATAACCGACCAGGAAGGGCGCGCCAGCCGCTCCTCCGCGGGCCGCGTCGACCTCGGCAACGAGGCGGCCGCCTCCAAGTTCGGTGCCGCCGCCCTGAGTGCCGCCGCCTCCCAGACCGGCAAGCCCTACTTCCGCGGCGGCACGGGCCCCAACTCCTACGACTGCTCGGGCCTCACGCAGTGGGCGTACGCGCAGGCCGGGGTCCACATATCCCGGGTCACGTACACACAGGTCAACGACGGAACCCAAGTGGGCATGAGCGCACTCAAGCCTGGTGACCTGGTCTTCTTCAACAACACCGAGCACGTCGGCCTCTACGCCGGCAACGGCCAGGTGCTGCACGCGCCGCACCCGGGGGCCTCGGTGCGCTACGAGTCGATGAGCACGATCGGAAGCTTCCAGTTCGGCGTCCGCGTCACGGGCTGATCGCGCCCGCAGTGGGTAAGGGGGAGTTCTGGGCAAGGGCCGGCCTGGGCCTCGTCAACAGAAGGGAGCATCTGGGGCGTTGGCCCAGAAGGAAAGGAAGGACCAGGTTTGGGCTCCGATGATCCCGTCGTCGACAATACCGGCACACTGCTGGAAATCCTCCGTTGCGGACTTCGTGAGCCGGCCGAAGTCCCCGTCCTCGTCCAGGCCCGCACCGATCGCCTGATTCAGATAGCACTGGGCTTGCTGCACCGCGCGCCCGGACGATCCTCCGTGAAGAATCGGCCGACTCTTGGTGTAGTCGCAGATATCGTACGGACCCTGCGTCACGAGCTTTGTTGATTCTTTCAACTGGTGTACGGCCTGAACGCCGGCCACCGCGTTCGCGGAAGCCCCCGTGGATGCAGCGACAGCCGGCGCCCCCGCAAGGCCAATTGAAAGAGCCAGGGCCGCTGCGGCGGTGAACACACGTCGCATCCTCATCGCCTCCAAGGAGAGAGAGCCCTCTCTTCATCATGCACTTCGCGCACCCGAGTTGCATCTCGAAACCCCCTGAGGGCGTGGGATGTCGCGGGCAGTGTGGATGTACGGGTCAGCCTGGAAACGCACCTGCCGAACTCATCACCGGCGGGACGCCTCCACCGCTTGCCCCAGCAGCGTCTCGGCCTCGGCGACCGCGTGCACCAAGGATTGCGGAGAAGGCGTCAGATTGCTCACGACTACGTCGACTTCGCGCAGCCCGGCCCGCTCGATGAGGTGCTTCTCGTTGGTGACCCACTCCCCCCGCGCCGCCAGCACCGCATGTGCCGTCTGTGTCGCCGCGACGGCGATCGCGCCCGCTACCTGAGTGAGGGCACCCTTGGGGGCGTGGCCGGTCTTCGCGTACGCGAGGGTGGCGGCGGCCATGCCGTGCCAGCGGGCGGGGGCGGTCCTGCGCAGGGCCCCCGGATACGCGGCGGGGCGTGGCAGGTCGCCCCGCAGCACCTTGTTGATCGCGAGTTCGGCGACGATCAGGTAGGTGGGGATGCCCGCCAGGTGGAACATCAACGGCTCGATGCGGAAGCGCCCTTGTTCGGCTTCGGCGAGTTCGTGGTCGATGACGTCGAGGTCCCGGTAGTGGATGTCCACGCGACGGTTCTCGATCGTCAGCCAGGCGCCGCCGTTGAAGACGCCGCCGCCCCAGCCGCCGAGTTCGGAGACCTCGCCCTGCCAGCCGAGGGCGCGCAGGTCGGCGGGGTCGAAAGCGCCTCGGTAGTACACGGCCAGGTCCCAGTCGCTGTCGGGCGTGTGGGTGCCCTGGGCGCGGGAGCCGCCGAGGGCCACGGCCCGGACGGTGGGCAGGGCCGCGAGGCGGTCGGTGACGCGGCCGAGGAAGGCTTCGGTGTCATCGCCGGCCGTGCTGTTCATGCTCATGTCCGCGTCTCTCCAGGGCCGGGTGATCAGGTCGGCGAGCGTGCGCACCTGGATTGGATCACGACTCGGTGGCGCAGGACGCGGCAATTTTCCGTACGCCGCCGGAACGCCGCCCGCCGTGGGGCAGGGTGCCGCCGGGTCGGCGGGAAAATCGGATGCGTCCGCTGCGCATGCCTCGCATGATCGGAAAGTTGTCCTTCGACCGACTGCCGGGAGCCCCCGTGATCCAGCGCGTGACCGTCCCCTCTCTGTTCCCGCCGCCCGTCTACTCGCACGCGTCCGTCGTCAAGGCGGGAACCGATCTGGCTTTTCTCGCCGGGTCCGTCCCGCTCGACGCCGAGGGCAAGCTCGTCGGGGAGGGGGACCCGGTGCGGCAGGCAGAGCAGGTGCTCGTCAATCTCGGGGAGCAACTCCGGGCGGTCGGCAGCGACATGGCCCACGTGGTGTCGACCGATGTCTACGTCGTCGCCGGTGAGCCCGCGGTTCTGTCCGCCGTGTGGGACGTCGTCGAGGCGTCGGGGCTCAGCAGCGGCCCGCACTCCTCGACGCTGATCGGGGTGACGTGTCTCGGGTATACCGGACAGTTGGTGGAGATCACGGCCACCGCTGTCGTTCCGGATCAGGCCTGAGCGGAACGCAGAATGCTGAGCGCAGAGAGCAGGAGCCGAGGATGTTGATCGAGCATCGAGGGCGGCGGCCCGTCGTTCCCGACTCCGCCTACGTCGCCCCGTCCGCCGTCCTGTGCGGTGCCGTCACCCTCGGCGAGCGTGCCCGGGTGCTGCACGGTGCCGTGCTCACCGCGGAGGACGGGGAGGTCCGGGTCGGGGCGGACGTCGTCGTGATGGAGAACGCCCTCGTACGGGGGCGGGCCCGGCATCCCGCCGTCATCGGGGACGCCGTACTCGTCGGGCCGCACGCTCACATCAACGGCGCCACGATCGAGGACGAGGTGTTCGTCGCCACCGGTGCCTCGGTCTTCCCCGGCGCCGTCGTGGGCGCCGGTTCGGAGGTGCGGATCAACGGTGTGGTCCAGGTCAACTCCGTGCTCCCGCCCGGGACGGTCGTACCCATCGGGTGGATCGCGGCCGGGGCGCCCGCCCAGTTGTTCTCACCGGATCGGCACGACGAACTGTGGGAAGTGCAGCGGGAGTTGGACTTTCCCGGCACGGTGTACGGCGCTTCGAGGGGAACGTCGATGCGGGAGATCATGGCACGTCAGGCGGACTACTTCGGGGCCCACCTCGACGACCGGCACATCGAGGAGCCGCGAGGCGGGGAGCCCCATGCCGACGAGCCACGTGCGGCCACCCCGCCGAGCGGCAGCTGAGGAGCAACGGCGTTCAATCAGCGGCCACTAGCCGCGGGCGTTGCGCGCCAGTTCCAGGGCGTACGCCGGCCACCACTGTCCGGCGGCCGGTCCGCCCCGGCATGTTCCGTCCGACTCGCCCGGGCGTTTGATCCACAGGTAGGCGTCGAGGAGAGGGTTGTCCGTACGGGTCGTCGGCGGCGTTCCCAGTGCACGTCCCGGCGGATTGCACCATGTGTCGGTGCCGGCGTACGGGCCGTTGCCGTTGCGGCTGGTGTCGATGACGTAGTGCTTGCCTCCGAGGTCTTTCGACAGCCAGTCGCCGTAGGCCGAACTCGCCTTGTCGGTCTGGAAGTTGGAGACGTTCAGGGCGACTCCGTCGGCGCGTTCCACACCCGACGTCTTCAGGGCCTCGACCATGCGCCAGGCCTCCGGGATCCAGCCGGAGTTGCCCGCGTCGAGGTAGACGTGCGTGCCCGGCTGCCGTTTGAGTCGGTCGACGGCGTACGCGAGCAGCGCGTAGCGCTCCTTTGCCACGACCCGGGTGCAGCCGGCCACCACCTGGGCGACGGCGTCCGGTTCGACGATCACGTAGGCGCCCCGGTCGCCGAGGGCCGCCGCGAACTCGTCGACCCAGACGCGGTAGTCCGCGGCGGTCGGGGCGCCGCCGACCGAGTACTGGCCGCAGTCGCGGTTCGGGATGTAGTAGGCGGCCAGAACGGCGGTCCGGCCGGCGCGTGCGGCGGCGGCGGCGGTGCGGGCCCGGACGACGGGGCCGGGGTCCGGGCCGTTCAGCCAGTCGGCCTGGGGGCGGGCGGCGATACGGTCCATGAGTGCGGCGTCGGCTGTCCGGCCCGCCCGGCGCCACTCGGCGGCCTGTCGGGCGGCGAGGGAGTCCGGGTCGGTCCAGAACGGTTCGGGATCGCCCCCGGATGCCCCGGTGCAGCACAGTCCGGCGAGCACCGCGGCGAGCAGTGCCCGTGGCACGGGTCCGGGTGCGGCGGGCAGCGATCTGGACATGGGCGGCTCCGTTCCCGCCGCCGCGGGCTGACGACAAGCCGTGGGCTGACGAGGACGCAGTCGCCCGGGCGGCGACTCGTCCTTCGGGGAGTGTGCGACCCTGCCGCGCGCGCTGCGGCGTACCACCGGACACATCGCCCCAGGATCACCCCGACGGACGCCGCGATCCCGTCCACCCAGCCGCGTACGCCGGTCCAGGGGTTCCGGGCCGGCGTACGCAGCCGCCCGGTGTCAGCGGCACAGGTTGGCGTGCTTTGTGTCGATCACGAACCGCTCGGGCGAGTGGAGCTTGAACGTGTTGTAGACGGGCTTGGTGGAGAAGGCCGCCCCGAAGGAGACCACGCCCTCGAAGTCGCCGGTCAGGGCAAGACCCTTGAGCTTGGGCAGGTTGATCTTCGTCAGGCGGGGGCCCTGGTAGACCGACTGGCCCGACTGGTTGTGGGCGGCGGCCGGGGAGAGCTTGATTTCCAGGAAGTATTTTCCGGCGAGCGGGACTTTCTTCCCGGTGGCGTCGTAGCGCAGTTCCTTGACCCGTTTCACGGTGACCGGGGGAACGGTGCCCCGGACGTCGATGACGAGCCTGTCGTAGGTGCAGTGACCGCCCCATCTGGCGTTGACGACGAGTGCGGTCGCGGGAGTCTGCCGGAAGGCCGTGACCTGGTCAGCTCCCCGCTGCGGGGCCGCGGACGCGGGAATCGTGGCGCATACGGCGGTGGTGAGGAGGATGCCTGCGGCGACTACCGCGCGGCGTGGACGGTTTTCCATGACGCCCCCCGTTTCTCTTTCGCTAAGGGGACAGTGAATTCACTAGGGGAGACATTCGAGCGGCCCGTACGGTTGCATGGCCTATTTCATGATTCACCACTTTTTCCATTCTCTCGGCAGCGTCCCGCGAGGCGTGACGGCGTCGGTCGCCCCCACCGGCCCGCTTCACCCCGCCGGCCCCCGCCACTCCCTCCGCTTCGGCAACGGCTTCGCATAGCCCCCCGCCCGGCTCGTCGTCAGCCCCAACGCCACGAGCGACTCCGCCAGCTTCACCGCCGCGCCCACCCCGTCGACCACCGGCAGCCCCAGCTTCTCCCCCACCGCACGCTGCAGACCGGTCATCCCGGCGCAGCCAAGGACGAGGACTTCCGCCCCGGCCCGGCGGGCCCGTTCGGCGGCGGCGACGAAGGCGTTCTCGGTGCGGCGGGAGTCGGCGAGCTCCAGCACGCCGAGTCCGGTGCCGACGACGGCGGCGCAGTTGCGCCCCACCCCCGCCGCTTCCAGGCTGTCCTCGATCTGCCCGCACGAGCGTTCCAGGGTGGTGACGACGCCGTAGCGGCGGCCGAGCAGACAGGCGAGATGGGCGGCGGCCTCGGTGATGTCGACGACGGGTACGTCGACCAGCTCCCGTGCGCCCTCGCGTCCGTGCTCGCCGAAGCCGGCCATCACCACGGCGTCGTACGGCGGTCCGTCGTACGTCCGCAGGGTGTCGAGGACGGCGGCGGCCGACAGGTAGCTGTCGAGCCAGCCCTCCGCGGACTCGGGCCCCCAGGTGGGGGTCAGGCCGGTCACGGTGGTGCCCGGGCCTGCTGCGGCCCGGGCACCTCGCACGATCTCCTCGGTCATCTCCTGCGTCGTATTGCAGTTGGTGACGACGATCCGCACGCTCAGCCCTCCACGAGGTCGGGGGTCGTCTCCACGGTGGCGGCGCGTTCGGACCGGCACAGGACCGCGTACAGTCCGGCGGCCAGCGCCGTCCCGATGAACCAGGAGTACGGGGCGATGTCGCTGAAGGACTTCACCAGCGCGAGCACCGCGGCGACGGCTGCCGCCGGGAGGAAGGCCCACAGAGCCTTGGGGTTGACGCCCTTGCGGTAGTAGTAGCGGGAACCCGGCTCGGCGTTGAAGAGTTCCTCGACGTCGATGTCGCCGCGCTTGACCCAGTAGTAGTCGAGCATGATCACGCCGAAGAGCGGGCCGAGGAAGGCGCCGAGGCCGCCTAGGAAGTAGTTGACGACCGTGGGGTTGGAGAAGAGGTTCCACGGGGTCACGACCAGGGCCGCCACCGTGCTGATCAGGCCGCCGACCTTGAAGGTGATCTTCTGCGGCCAGACGTTGGCGAGGTCGTACGCGGGTGAGACGAAGTTGGCGACGATGTTGACGCCCATGGTGGCGATGGCGAAGGTCAGCGCGCCCAGCACCATCACCCAGGTGTTGCCGACCTTGGCGACCAGCTCGGCCGGGTCGGTGATGGCCTCGCCGAACGCCTCGATCGAACCGGCGGTGACGATGACCGACACGATGACGAAGGCCGTCGAGTTGATGGGCAGGCCCCAGAAGTTGCCGCGCCTGACGGTCTTGTAGTCCGGGGCGAAACGGGAGAAGTCACAGAAGTTGAGCATCAGCGTGCCGTACGTGGCGAGGATCAGCCCGATCGCGCCGAACCACTGCCGGAACTGCTCACCGGTGGAGACCGGGTGAGGGGTCGAGGTCAGCGAGATGGTCCAGCCGGCCTTGTAGAGCACCCAGACCGCCAGCGCGATCATGACCAACCAGATCGCGGGGCCGCAGAAGTCCTGGAACTTGCGGACCGACTCCATGCCCTGGGTGATGATCAACGCCTGGATCAGCCAGAGGGCGACGAAGGACGTCCAGCCGAGCGCGTCGAGGCCGAGGAAGGAGTGGTGGGTCCAGGACACCAGGCCGGGCCAGGCCGCGAGCAGCATGACGTTGACGGCGACGGAGGCCAGATAGGTCTGGATGCCGTACCACATGATGGCGATGACGGCCCTGATCAGCGCCGGGATGTTGGCGCCCCAGACGCCGAAGCTGATGCGGCTGACGACGGGGAAGGGGACGCCGGTGCGCTGCCCGACGCGGCCCATCATGTTCATTCCGGCGTAGATGAGCACGAAGCCCACGAGCAGGGCCGTGAAGATCTGCCAGACGTTCATGCCGAGGACCAACAGGCCTGCGGCGAACGTGTAGTTGCCGAGGTTGTGGACGTCGGACATCCACATGGCGAAGAGGTCGAAGACCTTCCAGTTGCGCTTCTCCGCAGGTGCGAGGTCTTCGTTGGTGAGCCGGGGGTCGGGGACGAACACTGCTGTGCCGGTGGCTTCGGCACGGTCGGCGAGGGACACGGGGCCTCCCTGGGCAAGGGGACGGAGGAGGAGGACTACTGGCCGTTGTCGTTTGGTATACCAAACTGCGGTCATGGTCCTCCCGTCAACCCTTTCGACCGATGTCCGCTCCGTTACGGCTCGGTAAAACACCCCCGGAGTCGGCGAAGATGGTCCCATGACGAAGATCGACCCCCCGGACCTGGAGCGGGAACCCCTCGGAGCGGTGCGCGAGCGCGTCCTGGCGACCCTGCGGCAGGAGATCATCGGCGGCCGTCTGCACCCCGGCGACCGGCTGGTGGAGCGCGAGTTGGCGGACCGCTTCGGGGTCTCCCGGGTCCCCGTCCGCGAGGCGATCCGCGCGCTGGTGGCCGAGGGCTTCGTCCTCTTCGAGACGCCGCGCCGCACTGTCGTGCGCCGCCTCACCCCGACCGACGTCGCCGAACTCTTCGAACTGCGTGAGGCGTTGGAGGTCTACGCCGCCGGTCTCGCCGCCTCCCGCGCGACCCCGCAGGCCCTCGCGGAGCTCGCGGAGTTGCTCGACGACGCGGCCGTCGCCACCGACGCGAAGGACGCCGAGCAGATCACCGACATCAACACCCGCTTCCACGACCGCATCCTGGCCATGGCGGGCAACAGCCTGCTGATCTCGGTCATGGAACCCGTCGACGGGCGGCTGCGCTGGCTCACCCGGCAGAACGAGGAGTGGCCCCAACTCCTCACCGAACACCGCGAGTTGTACGAGTCCATCGCCTCGGGCGACCCGGACCGGGCCCGCGCCCACGCGCTCGCCCACGTGCAGGCCAACTACCGCTCGACGGTGCAGCACCTCTTCGGCGAGGAGAGCACACCCGCCGCCCCCGCCTCCGAAGGAGACCTGTGACCCCCGCCCGTACGGCCGTCGTCGGTGCCGCCCGGACCCGCCCCTGCACCCTCGTCGTCTGCCGCGGCTGCTGCTGCGGCGACGCGCGCAAGTACCCCGGCTACGACCACGTATGGCAGCTCGACCGGCTGCGCGCCGCGGCCACCGCCTCCGCCGGACGCCTCGCCGTCCGCACGACGGACTGCCTGGGCCCCTGCGACCAGGCCAACGTCATCGTCGTACAGCCCTCCGGCGAGGGTCGCAGACGCGGTGGCAAGCCTGTCTGGATCGGCTGGTCCATGGGCGACGACTGCACCGACGAGATACTCCGCTGGGCCGAGGCCGGCGGTCCCGGCATCGCTCCGCCTCCGGCCACACTGGAGCTGCAGTTCGTGCAGACGGCGGGTGAGCGGACCCGCGCCCGGCGTTAACGGGCCGCGCGCGCCGCGTACTTGTCCGTCGCCGCCACCAGCGCGTCCACCATGTCCGGGGCTCCCATGTTGTGGCCCACCTCGTCGATGACGGTCAACTCGCTGCCCGGCCAGGCCTGGTGGAGGCGCCAGACGGTGCCGAGGAGGTTGCCGAAGTCGAGGCTGCCCTGCACGAGTGTGCCCGGAACGTCCTTGAGCACAGGGGCGTCCCGGAGCACCACGCCCTCGTCGTTGCCCTCGCCGAGGAAGTGGTCGTTGCCCCAGTAGTGCGTGACGGTGCGAGCGAAGCCCAGGCGGAACGACGGGTCGTCGAAACGCTCAACCGACCCGGGCGGTGCGGGAATCGTCGCCGTCTCCCAGTCCGTCCAGGCACGCGCCGCTCTCGCCCGCACCTCGGCATCGGGCGATTCGAGCAGGCGGTTGTACGCGGCAGCCAGGTTGCCGGACCGCTCACCGACGGGCAGCTCACCGACGAATCTTTCGAAGGCCGCCGGGAAGATCTTCCCAAGTCCCCTGGTCAGCAGGGCAACTTCAGGATTCGAGCCGGTCGCGACGCCCGTCAGCACCAGCTCCGTCACGGCGTCCGGATGCGTCTGCGCGTACCGCAGCCCCAGCGCCGACCCGAACGACACACCCCACACCAGCCAGCGATCGATCACCAAGTGCCGTCGCAGCAGCTCCAGATCGGCGATGAGATGAGCCGTCGTACTGACGCTCATGTCCGTCTCGTACGCGCTCGCGGGCGGCGTGGAACGCCCGGCGCCGCGCTGGTCGAGCAGGACGATCCGGTATGCGGCGGGGTCGAAGTAGCGCCGGAAGCCGGGCGCACAGCCCGACCCCGGTCCGCCGTGCAGCACCACAGCCGGCCTGCCCCGCGGGTTTCCGCAGGTCTCCCAGTACACACGGTTGCCGTCTCCGACGTCGAGCATGCCGTGGTCGTACGGTTCGATCTCCGGATACAGACCCATCGCGCGACCCTAACCCGCCTCGGGCACCGTCCGCAGCCCCGCCGCCTCCGCCGCCGTACGCAGCACATCCCGCAGCATCGCGGGCGTCAGCCGCCCGGTGAAGGTGTTGCGCTGGCTGACGTGGAAGCAGCCGAAGAGCTCGATCGGGCCGCCCGGGCGCTCCAGGGCGGCCCGGGCGCCGTGCGTGAACACCGGCCTCGGCCGCGGCACCTTCCACCCCGCCTCGGCGAAGGCGGGCAACGCTGCCTGCCAGCCGAACGCGCCGAGGACCACCACCGAGCGCAGCGAGGGCCGCAGCAGCTCCAACTCCCGTACGAGCCAGGGCCGGCAGGTGTCGCGCTCCCCCGGCGTCGGCTTGTTGGCGGGCGGCGCGCAGTGCACGGGCGAGGTGACACGGACGCCGTGCAGTTCCAGGCCGTCGTCGGCCGTCACGGCGGTGGGCTGCGAAGCAAGGCCGACGTCGTACAACGCCTGGTACAGCACGTCCCCGGAGCGGTCACCGGTGAACATCCGGCCGGTGCGGTTGCCGCCGTGCGCGGCCGGGGCGAGGCCGACGATCAGCAGGCGGGCGCCCGGCGGGCCGAAGCCGGGCACCGGGCGCCCCCAGTACGTCTCCTCGGCGAAGGCGGCGCGCTTGGTGCGGGCCACCTCCTCGCGCCACTCGACCAGCCGCGGGCACGCGCGGCACCCGGCGATCCGCGCGTCCAGTTCGGCGAGCCCATGGTCCATGACCTCACCGTACGACGTCCGACCCGTGCCGCCCGGCGGCCTGCGGGGGTGGCCGCGCGACGGAAAAACCCTCCCGGCCTCTTTCCCCGGGAGGACTAAGGTCGAGGCATGGCTTCTGAGGGCGACGAGAAGGACGACGAGCAGGGCGCCGGTGGTGCGAGCGGCTCGGCCGACACGGCGGGCACGGCCGGCACGGTGAGCGCTGCTGCCGCCGCCGACGCCGCCCGTCCGGCGGGCGGCGAGAGCGTGCGGGTCGACAGCTGGATCTGGTCCGTCCGTCTCGTCAAGACCCGCTCGATGGGCGCCACCGCCTGCCGGGGCGGGCATGTGCGGGTCAATGGCGAGCGCGTCAAGCCCGCGTACGCGGTGCGTGCCGGTGATGAGGTGCGCCTGCGGCAGGCGGGCGGCAGGGAACGGGTCGTCGTCGTCAAGCGCGTGATCCGCAAGCGGGTCGGTGCGCCGGTGGCGGCCGAGTGCTACGTGGACAACAGCCCGCCGCCCCCGCCGCGCGAGGCCGTCGCCCCGGCCGGTGTCCGCGACCGCGGCGCGGGCCGCCCGACCAAGCGGGACCGCCGCGAGATGGAACGCCTGCGAGGAGTCGGCGGCCCTGCCGACAGTCCCGAGGGCCCCTGAACGTACGCACGGCAGCACTCAAGGGGCTCCCCGTGGTCACGGGGAGCCCCTTGATGTCGTACGACGCTCACGCCCGCCCTCGTACCAGCCGGACCAGCTCGGCGTTGTGGCCCCGACGGGCCCAGGCGATCAGCGCGAGCGGCAGGATCAGGATGAGCGGGGTCGCCGCGTACGGGCCGTGCAGGGCGGTGACGTTCACGATGAAGGCGCCGACCATCAGCGCGCTGAGCGCCACCGCTGCCACGGACGACAGGATCGGGATCAACAGCGCGATGCCACCGGCGAGTTCGAGCACTCCGATGATGTACATCCCCGTGCTGCCCCAGCCGAGCTTGTCGAAGGACTCGACGGCAGTCGACTGGGCGACCAGCTTGGGCAGCGCGCTCGCGAGGGCGAAGAAGAGACCGAGCACGATCTGCAGGGCGCCCAGCGAGATCCGGGCGCCGCGGCCGCGGGATCCGGCGGCGGCCGAGGCGGGAGCGAGGGAAGCGGCGGAGGCGGCGTGGGCGACGGGGGCGGTGGTCTCGGACATCGGGGTCTCCTGTGTGAAGCGGTCGGTGTGCTTTCACAGAGGTAGACCGACCGCCCACGCCGAACTCATCGCCGTGGAGGACGATTTCCCCGACGATCTCGCCCTCTGCCTCCCCCAGCCCCTCATCGACCCCGGCGCGCCACCCGCCTCAGCCCCTCATCGACCTCAGCCTCTCACCGACCTCAGCCCTTCACCGCCCGCACCCACGTCCCGTCCTCCGTCAGATACCGGTCCACCTTCAACCCCGCCTCCGCCAGCGCCTCTTCGAACTGCTCCTTCGTCAAAGGGCGGGCCAGGAAGGTCTGGGTCCAGGTGGCGTCCGGGAACACGTACTCCGCGTGCACGGAGTTGACTCCGTCGCCCACAGGCTGCGCGGAAAGCATGCGGACGGTGTAGCCACCGGGATCGACCCGCTCGCGAGGAAAATTCGTGTGGTAGTCCGCGCCCTCGCGCTGGATGAGCACGCAGCCGCCGTCCGCGACATGCCGGGCGCACGTCCGCAGCAGCCCACGACGCACCTCGACGTCCCCGGCGTGCACGAGGAACGACGCGAGCAGCACCGCGTCGAAGGTCTCGCCCAGGTCGAGTTCCTCGATGGGGCTGCATATCGTGCGCGCCCCTCGGACGCGCTCCAGCATCTCCGCCGACTCGTCCACGGCCGTGACCGTGAAGCCGCGTTCGAGCAGCGGGTGGGTCATCCGCCCGACCCCGCTGCCCAGTTCCAGCAGGCGGGCGGCCTTGGGCAGCTCCGCGGCGATGATGTCCGGCTCGTCCCTGGCGGACAGCCGCGCGTAGAGCTCGACCGCGCAGCCGTCCGGCGTGATCGCACCGGGTCCGGTCCCCTCGTATCCCTGACGCATCTCAATGCCCATGACCGTCCAACGGACACCCTGCCCGACCCGTTCCCGGCCCGCACAGCCCGGACACGCCAAACACGCCGCGCAGGCCCTACAGCGGGAACCAGCCCTGCCCGATGTACCAGTGGCCCCCGGCCCGCAGATGGTCCCCGACGGCCCGCTCGACTGCGGTGCGGCGCGGCAGCGTCTCCACCGGCAGGTCCGGGTCCGCGAAGACGAACCGGACGGGTTCGGTGTCCGCCGGTTCCCTGCCCTGGTCGTCGGGGCTCGCGTGGGTGATCCGGAAGCGCTCCTGGAACCGGACGATGTTGGAGTCTGCGGGCAGGTACCGCTTCAACTGCGGGTCGAGCAGCCAGGAGTGGCAGACGGCGGTCTCGTACCGCTCCTGCGGATAGTGCCGGGGGAAGAACTCCCGTGCCAGCGCCAGGGACCGGTCGCAGGCGGCCGGGGAGAGCGGCCCCCGGAAGTCGGCGATGTGCAGGCTCAGACACGGGGTGCCCGGCGTCGCGTCGAGTCCCACCGCCGCGAGCTCCGAGACCGCGCGCTCATCGAGCCGCACCCGCTGGAACTGCAGTCGCCCCAGCTGGTACAGCTCCCCGCGGAAGTGCAGGGTGAGCCATTGCGGGGCCAGCACGCCTCCCCTTCCGTGCCGTCTGCGGTGCGCCGCCATATTGCGCCCGAGGTCGGCCAGGGTGTGCCGGGAGATGTCGCCCGGGATGCCGCGGTCGAGGTGGTGGGCGCGGATGTACGGCAGCGCCGCGACGAACACGTACGCCGGAAAATAGCGGCCCAGCGCGGCCGGCGCGGCGGTGAGCCGCTCGGCGAGCCTGGACCGCTCGTCGAACTCCCCCGGCGCCCCCATCCCCCGCACCAGCTCCTCGACGCACTCCTCCAGGAGCTTCACCGCCCCCGGGTCGCGCGCCAACACCCGTCGCACGGCGACCAGTTCGTTGATGTCCTCGTGGGGTACCGCGAGGTCGAGCAGCAGCTCGGGAAGCTCATCGGTGTCCGGAAGCACGGTCTGGTTCTCCCGTCGATCGGATGTGTGGTGAAGGTCCGCACCGAAGAGTACGTTTTCTCATAGGAGCAGTGATCCGGATGCGTACGGGCAGTGAACCCACGACAGCGCGCAGTGCCCTGCGGCTCCGCTTCTGGCTGAGCGTGTGGGGTCTGATCTGGGCGACCTTCGGAACGGTCGCGTTCACCCTGGCCGGGCGGCCCGGCTGGGCGGCCGCGTGCGGCGTGCTGTGGCTGATCGTCACCTTCGACATGGCCATGATCCTGCGGCACATCCACCAGGGGCCGCACTACCAGCCCGGCCGCGACATCCCGCCGTACCGGCCGCCGGAACACCGGCTTCCGTAGAGCCTGCCGGCCGGCCTCCCGGCGATCACGAGTCGAAGCGCGCCGCTTTCAGGTACTGCGGCTTCGGGTCGAGCGCCGCGGCGAGCCGGAAGTGCCGCTTGGCCTGGTCCGGGCGCAGCTGGCGCTCATAGGTGCGGGCGAGCGCGAAGTGCGCGAACGCGTTGTCCGGCTCGCGCTCCAGGACGATGGTGAACTCCAGCTCGGCGGGCCGCAGTTGCGCGGCGGCGAAGAAGGCACGCGCGCGCAGCAGCCGCGCGGCCGTGTTCTCGGGGTACGCGGCGATGACTGAGTCGAGCAGCTTCACCGCGCCCCGCGGATCCCGCGCGGCGAGCAGATGCTCGGCGGCACGGAAGTCGATGACATGCGTCTCCGGAGTACGTCCGGTGGAACCGCTGGTCTCGGGCACGGCTGAGTCCTTCCCTCACTGACCCGGTTCAACGCCCGGACAAGGGGCCCCTATTCCGGGCTCCGCCGGTGCTCCTGTGCGGACGTGGCCCGCACATGGGTGCCGTCGGCCGCGGGTTACGCGTCCGCCGCCCGCCGTACGAGATCCGCCCAGACCTCCCGGACCCGGCGCTCCAGCTCCTGAAGCGGTACGTCGTTGTCGATGACGATGTCCGCGATCTCCAGGCGCTTTTCGCGGGTGGCCTGGGCGGCCATGCGGGCGCGGGCGTCCTCCTCGGTCATGCCGCGCAGCCGTACGAGGCGGTCGAGCTGTGTCCCGGGGCGGACGTCGACGACGACCACGACGTCGTACAGCGCCGCCATGCCGTTCTCGGCGAGCAGCGGTACGTCGTGCACGACGACGGCGTCCGGTGCGGCGGCGTTCTCCAGTTCGCGGGAGCGGGCGCCCACCAGGGGGTGCACGATCGCGTTCAGCGTCGCGAGCCGCGCCGGGTCCGCGAAGACGATCGAGCCCAGCTTGGGCCGGTCGAGGCCGCCGTCCGGCGCGAGCACGTCCTTGCCGAAGGCCTCGACCACCGCGGCCAGCCCGGCAGTTCCGGGCGCGACGACCTCCCGCGCGATCCTGTCCGCGTCGATCAGCACCGCGCCCTGCTCGACGAGCAGCCGCGACACCTCGCTCTTGCCGGCGCCGATACCGCCGGTCAGGCCCACCTTCAGCATGACCGGAAGCTTAGGCCCTGCCTCCGACAGCGACGCTGGAGCCCCCGCGGGCCCGGGAGGTCAGGCGTCGCCCTCGCGCTCCGCCAGGAACCGCTCGAATTCGAGGCCGATCTCGTCCGCCGACGGGATGTCGACGGGCTCGGCGAGCATGTTGCCCCGGGACTCGGAGCCCGCGGCGGCGTCGTACTGGTGCTCAAGGCCCTGGACCAGGGCGACCAGTTCCTCGTCGCCCTCCTGGATCTGCCGGTCGATCTCCGTCTGCGTGCGGTGCGCCTCGGTGCGCAGGGAGTGCGCGATGCCGGGAAGCACCAGCCCCGTCGCGGCGGTGATCGACTCCAGGACGGTCAGCGCGGCGTCCGGGTACGGGGAGCGCGCGATGTAGTGCGGTACGTGCGCGGCGACGCCCAGGACGTCGAATCCACCCTCCATGAGGCGGTACTCGACGAGGGCCTCGGCGCTGCCGGGGACCTGTGCCTCGTCGAAGGGGCTGCGGTGGCCCGGGACGAGGTCGGTGCGGTTGCCGTGCGGGGTCACGCCCACCGGACGGGTGTGCGGGACGCCCATGGGGATGCCGTGGAAGTTCACGGACAGGCGCACGCCGAGCCGCTCCACGATCTGCTGGACGGCGGCTGCGAAGCGCTCCCACTCGACGTCAGGCTCGGGGCCGGACAGGAGCAGGAAGGGCGCGCCGGTGGCGTCCTGGACGAGCCGGACGTCGAGGGTGGGCTCCTCGTAGTCGGTCCAGCGGTCGCGCTTGAACGTCAGCAGCGGGCGCCGGGCTCGGTAGTCCACGAGCCGGTCGTGGTCGAAACGGGCCACGACCTGGTGGGGCAGCGAGTCGAGCAGCCGGTCCACGATCTGGTCGCCGGTCTCGCCCGCGTCGATGTATCCGTCGAAGTGGTAGAGCATGACAAGACCGGCCGACTCCTGGGCCAGCGCCATGTCGACGACTGCCAGGCCCTTCGGCTCCCATGCGTACAAACCCTGCGGATCAAGCACAGTGACCGCTCCTCCTCGTGTTCGTACTGCACAACGTGCTGCGCGGCGCGGGCATTCCCGCCCCGCGCCGCGTGGGCGTCACCTCTTATCGACTTCTCAGCCGCTGGAGTCCCGCCGGACCCTGCCTGGAACGCCTTCACGCGCGCGTGGGGAGCGGTCACCGCCTCGGGCGCGCACGGCAACGCTCCGTGCTGCCACCACACGCACTGCGGGGCCGCACCCAAAGG